>CAMBIM010000029.1 GCA_945867505.1 Chitinophaga pinensis | reverse complement strand
TTACTACATGCTATCGCGATTTACTGCTACAGGCGTAACTGCTGACGACAAAGAAGTTGTTCTTGCTTACCAACTTAAAGAAGAAGAATTTAAAGTTGACTTATTCATTGTTCCAAAAAAATCGTTGAAAGGAGAACTGTTGGAACAGCTTCAAAAAAATTGGGTATCAGGCGAAGCATTCGAATTTCCTAAAGGCACCAAAGAAGTTACACCAAATTTAAATGCAGAATCAGTTTTGCCGGAAGACATTCGCTCGGATGAAGCAGGTAAAATCCGTATTAAACAAAACGAATGGGCGTATACATTACTTACTGCAAAGTTGTGGGAGAGTTATTTAACCGAGTTAGAGGAACTAAAAAAGAAAGCTACTGAATTAGCGCATTATGACCGTCAATTATTTGACGATGCCAAATCGTTTTGGGAGCGCGTATTGGAGCACCGCAAAGAGCGCGACATTAGCCAAGAAGGTTTAGATAAAATTAAGGATGATGTAAACTCAATTTTTGAAAAGCTGAAGACATTCCGCAAAACAGAAAATGCAGAATACGAAAGTGCATCGGCAAAACTGCGCGATGAAGTGCTGGCTAAGTTGGATGATTTGAAAAAACGTACGAACGAAAAAGCAAACTTCAAATCTTTGTTAGAAGAATTTAAAACTATTCAGGCGGATAGTAGAAAAAACAAATACAGCAAGTCGGACGATGTGCAGTTGCGCAAAATAATTGATTCCACTTTTCAATTCATCAACGAGCAACGCAATCACTTCTTTAGCGATATGACCGCTTCGCGCGTTAAGGGCTTGAACGAAGTAATTGGCAAGATGGAGCAATCGCTGGTGCGCGATAAAAAGGATTTAGAATACATGCAACGTAAAGTAGAAACCAGCAGAAATTCATTAGAAGCGCAACTAATAAAAGTAAAAACCAACATGCTTACGGAAACTATGGCTTCTAAAGAAGAGAAGCTGAAAGACATCCGTTCTACTCTCGAAAAATTATTGAAGCAGTCAGGCAAAAACAATAAGAAAGAAGAAACTAAAGAAGAAGTAAAAACTGAAACTGCTGTGGAAGTTACGGAAACTACCGATGCTTCTAATTCTTCTGCACCCGAATAGATTTGCGATTACCGTTTACGGTAATTACACAATTGTAAACTCCTTTTGAATATTCAGCAATATTTAAAAGGAGTTTTTGTTTTCCGGAACCGAAAGATTGATTACAAACTTCTTTCACTAAACTTCCTTTCATATCCAGCAGTTCAATCTTTACTGTTTCGTTTTTCTTTAATTCAAAAGCTATCTCCACTTTATCGGAAGATGGATTTGGGTAGCAAAAGAAATTCAACACATCATTACTTATTTCTTTAACTGCGGTAGTAGCAATGGTGTCCAGATAAACTTCGAAAACACGCGTGCTGGCAAAACTCAGCGATGGGTCTGTAAAGCTGATGTTCAATTCAGGACTTTCAATGCCGCCAACTATATAACCAATACGCTGATTATGCGGCAAGGCATTTAAATGCACAAAATGTTTGCGCACAAACGGCACATTCAAATCGTAAAAGAAATAAGCATTGGTGCCCAGCAGCGCAGGCATTTTTATACCGGCATCTATTTCATGATAGTTCAAATCAATATCGCGGGCTACATCGCTAATGGTGCGCACAAATGGCACCAGCGAATCGGCAATGGTTTGTTGCGTGAGCGTATCCATATAATACATGCTCATGCCTCCAAAAAAGATGTTGTGCTGTAAATAATTTATAGAATCGTAAAGCGCACACACCGCACTGTGGTACTGGCTAAGGTTCTGATTAAAATCGTTGCGCACAATAACCGTGTCCTTAAAAATTTCAATGGGCGTTAAGTAAGGCAGGTTCGCATTCTTTTGAAACACTCCGCTAAATGCGAGCAAGCCTTCGCCACGGAAGGGGTCGTAGAACGGAAGCAGGTTGTAATCTCTTCTGCGGAAATTATTGGTATCGCGAACGGCAGTGTAGTTGTAAATGGAAAGATTGCTCCCATCATCGGCTAGTTGAAACTTGCGTATTTCATGGCTATACGTTTGCACAAAAAAACCTGCGGTATCGGTTCTATTATAAATGCCATCAAACCGGTGGCCAAAAACCAGGTAATAAGTAGAGTCTAACTTCTGCAAGTGTGCTCCGCAAATAGCCAGCGTAGAATCTGTAATCTGCCGGAACAACGAATCGATAGGTTGCGCGCTGATGACCGCATTCATCAAACTATTCATGTTCACTGCGGTGAGTGGAGGCCAGGTAACAAAATCCTGCAGCGAATCTTTCCAACCATAACCACCAACTAAGTATAACATAGAGTCATTCAAATAAAACTGCATGTTGCTTGATGTAATAGGCTCGCGGATGTTATCGGGCAAGGTGCCAGTTGATGCGCTCCAGCTTTGGTCGGTAGTAGGGTCCACTACATATATCATATCGTTAGCACCGTTTGTAGGGAAAGCAAAAGGCGGTTGAAAGCCATGCAATCCGTTTTTTCTGCCGCCAATAAAAAACCATTTCTTGTTGTATTCGCCAAACGCACCGGAGTGCACGGCCGGTGCTGAAGTAAGTGTAGATGGCTCTAACCTTAGCGTAAAAATTTGTTGCGCATAAAAAAACTTAGCAACCAAAACACAGCACAGCAACAGGATATACTTTTTCATTTCTATTATTTACAGAAATAAAAGTATTCTAAAACTTTAAGGGACAAAGTTGAACAGTATAACCGGTTACCAAACCGTAATCATCTGTTTTGGGCGATATGACCTGAACATGTCGTACAGCAGGTTTTACATTTTCACCCACCTGAACCTGTGCACAGTATCTCCAACTTTTATCACCGCAATGTAAACTCCTATAGGGAGGTTGTTTACGTCTAAACGGTTGTCGGTGGGTTGCTTCACTTTGTTTACTAGAGCACCGTTTGCATTATATATACTGACTTGGTCTACTGGCAAACCATCAAGATTTATGGTTAATTGAGTGGTTGCTGGGTTAGGATAAATACTAAAAGTAGATGATGGTATAGCTTCAAAACCTACGGTGCCATCTCCTACAATGCCTATAGCTAATACATATATTGGTGCCGACTGCCCGCTATTTGTTCCCGAATTATAATAAGTCTGTAAATTTGCCTGAGAATAAATTACCGAATCTTTGCTGTTGAGATAGAATTGAGGATTGTTTCCTCCTAAGTAGCCTAAGTCGTTCGATATGCCACTATATTGAATACACAAAGGTATGGAGTCTACTAAATCCCTATCCCACTTTATAACAAGAGGCCAATTTTTACACCTAATTAAAACTGGATTTTGTTGAAAATACATGGCAGGTAAAATCGCAGAACACTCATAATACAATGCCTGTTTCTTCGTTTCTATTCTAGTAGCACTGAACACATCGTATGTAAGTCTTGCTTCGAAAGTAGAATCATAAGGTATGCCATTCAAGTTTACTTCGCCAAAATTTGTATCTAAATTAGTGCTTGCTGTTAAGTCACCCGATACATAAACAGTATCCATATTTCCTAAACCGTCTAAAAGGTATATAGGTAAAACGAAGGATTGCGCAAAAGTTAGTGTTGATGAGCAGACTAAAGATAATAGTATGATTATTGTTTTCATAGAAGCAGTTTTATTTTACACTTCTCCGCAGTGTCTGAACCTCGCGACCCTGCGCTGGTGAATGTATTTGTGAAACCATGCATATTGCACCCATCCTAAATTTACACCGCTGGCTTTGCCGGCTTCTTAATTTGTTTTTTCCTAAACCTGCCGGTGAAGAATACAGCTGGACATGTACAGAGCTATTTTTCTCCTACGGCTTTATGGGTTTGTTGTGCGCAATAGCCTTTATAGCTACCAGGTAATTACACCGCTTGTTTGCCCTGCGGAACATGTCGAACAGCGAAATTCTGTTATCAGAAATCAGTTAAATCAACATTTACATAAATTACGTGCAAGCTATCTTTGAAATCCCCTAGGTTACCGGTTAGTATGTTATTCAATTGTTTTTGCTGTATTCTATTCATAGCGTTCTTATAATAGAATATCATGTTGTATTTGTTTGGCACAAAAATGTTAGCAAGCGGTGTACCGTTAATAAGTCTGGCTTTTGCAATTTCTGTTTCGAATGCATCCCCTTCAATAATTCTGCTTCTATCTTTTTTAATTATTTCCGGTAGCTCTGGTAAAGATTCGTAGCACGCGTAAGTATTTACTCGTGCTTTATCTTGATTGTAAATTTTGTATTTAGGAAAATGACCCTTACCATATTCTTCAAAAAACTCTTTTTTAATTAACAGAGGTTGTTCCGTAGAATAAACTTTTGCATTTTCTTTTATCTCACTTTTGTTATAGGTTTTAGCAATTGCGAAATAGTTTACCCCTGTAAGGTAGTAAAAAGCAAACGGGGCTATAGCTATTAGCAACAGAACTACACCTATAAAGCTGATAAATATTTTTAGTGGCTTTTTCAAGTAAGAAAGATTTTAGGTTTAAAAAATGAAATGATAGCCTTCACAGCATTTCGTAAAATTATAATTTCCCGCTCTAACAGTGTAACTTGGGATTCCTAACTTACAACATATATCATTTGCAAGCTGAATATCTCTGCTTACTGGTATTACTCCCGTTGCAAGTTGCTGGGTATATTTTTGAGGCACATCTGCAGTTTTTAAATGCAAGTGTAATTTACCATCAATAATTTCTGCCGTGCCGTTTGATGAATCGTCATTAGCACTAAAGAAACTTATATCAATGCCACACCATCCATAACTAGGCTTACAGCCGCTATCATTACCCATATATGTTCCCCAAACAAATCGGATATTTATTACGTATCTAACGTAAGGCACAACAACGTCTGGTTTTCTTGTAATAAACTGTGGATTAGTATTTACAACTATCTCCTGCTGCCAATTAAACACCACCTTACCCGCATTCACAGTTAAAGCACCATATAGAGCGGTTTGTGCTTGCATGCCTTGCAGTTTAAAGGTGTCTTGCAGGGTTGTTTCGCTGCCTTTGTCTACAGCGTTTAGCAGGTTAATGGCTATAAGCACTCCTTGCATGGCGCTTGCCACCCAGTAAGGAAATTTTACAATGGGCGGGGTAAACGAGGTCATATAGTTGTTCCATAAGCCGGGTGTGCTTACTTTTTTTGCCCAGTATTCGTAGCCTGCGCTGCCCACTGCAGTAGCATATAGTAAAGGAGCTTGCTCAACTACTGATAGACCGCTTTGCGCTACCTGTTGTTCTATGTCCAGAATATGCCATTGTATGTCTTCGGGGTTACCGCAGGCAAGCGTACCGCCAATAAGTTGGTGTATAAATGCCATTTGCTCTGGCGAGTAAGCTCGTTGGTAGTTTAAGTAGCCATTAATAATAGCGTAGATGCTTGATTTTATATTTTGCTCGCTAGCGGGGTCCGGGGTTTGGGCATATGTGGTAATTACGTAAGTGTAAACGGAATCTACCAAGCTACTTATAGTTGGGTCGGGGTAAAGCGGGTCGAGAACCGTAATGATAGAATCGAGCCCACTGGTAAACTTGTCGGCTATAGGGGTATAAGGGTTTACGTAGTTTAAACGAGTTGGAGAGGATGCTGCCATAATTATTAATGTTGTTTTTGCCTACTCTTTAATCAGCTTTTCGGCTTCCGCTGTTTTATTTTTTACTTGTACCGGTTAGCTAAGTCATAAGTATAGCTTGCTTCTACTTTGCAATCTGATGCGGTTGCAGGGTAGTTATCCGATTTGTTTCTGTTGTTTTCCCATTGCAATGGTTGAAGGTTGCTTATGTCATCGGTTCCGCCTTTGGCTTTGGGTTTTATGTGATCAATTTCCCACTCAAGCGACAGGGCGGTGTTACCATCAGTATGAAGGTTGCGTTTCATCCATGCACCGCATTTGTCTTTACGATAAACGTTAGGGTCTTTACCTAATACAGGCCTACCTTTTTCCCACACCTGCTGTTCTATAGTTTGGTTAAATACACTTTCGTTAAGGCTTCTATTTCTCATGTTCTTTCTATTTCTTTCCTCGCCTACTCTCTAATCCCCTTTTCGGCTACCGGGTTTTTATGTTTTAGTTTTCCTTTATCCACTTTACTACCTGCTGGCGCGTGTGTAGGTGGGTGGGGGCTACTTTTATCATCATTTCAATTTCCTGCCCCTGCTCTGTGCTGGTAAGTTTTTGCAGTTGCATTATTTCTTTAATCAGGCTCAACACTTCGTGTCCGTTTTGCCGGTCCAGCAGTATATGCTTAGGGTCGGCTCTGCTATTGGTTTCTATTTTTTCGTTGCTCAGCCAGTTGTAAGTGCCAAGCAGGTTACTTCTTAAAAAATGGGTCATATTTTTGTTTTACTTATATCTGCTGCATATCATCATCAGCATTATTACAAAAACCAACAGCAGCGAAAAGCCTATCATCCATTTATCTAAACTTTTCACGGCTGTTGGTAGGTTATTGTTTATGGCTTAAGGGGTGCCGGTTACGGTTACAAAAACTATATCGCTCCACTCGCCTACTTCTTCATCGTTAATCAGGTAGACCATGGTATACGCCCAAACCACTGTTTGCCCAAAAGGTGGCAGAGGGGTATTGTCCAGATAATCGGGTTGGGTATCGGTAGCCAAAAAGGTAAAGAAGTCCTTGTTCTCTGCCATAGCTTCGGGCGTTGGCGTTTGCCCTATTTGCAGGGTTGCCTTCTTTATTTTCACTCCCTGGCTGATGCCCTTTTTCCAAATCAGGTTCGGGTGACCTGCCTTTAGTTCTATTTTAAATGCCGGCTTAAGCGTGTTGATGTCTTCGGTTTGCTCATCGCCTTCTATTTTTAAATCTTCTCCATCGGATTTAGAGTAAGCCTGATTTTTTTTAATGCGCGCTACTATTGTGCGTATAGTAGGCAATATGCCCGGTGGCACCGCTGTAGGCGGAGTGCCGAACAGAATATCTACAGGGGTAACGCCCTGGCTTCCACCCGCCTTTACGCCATCGCGTATTTGGTTTTTAAAAGCAGTTACTTTCTGAACGGCACCGTTCAGCTGGCTTAGTGCATTGAACCAGAAAATAAAATACGCTGCAGCATTTTGAATTAAGGCAATTTCGGCAGCGCTAATGCCATACTTAGCAGCATAAATGCTGATTTTGGCGGAAAGATTTTGGAGCCATTCTACAAGCTTGGCATCCTCTTTTGGCAGATAATACTTTTTCATTGTTTATGGTTTTAGTTAATAAAAACACTCCTTTTTGCCCTTGTTCATCACACTTTACATCTAAATCGACCATCTCAGCCATCGGCTGGGCTGGTAGAATGACCGGCTGGGTTCGCTCAATCATTTGCTGGGCTGGCGGAACGGTTGGCTGGGCTCGCTCAGTCATCGGCTGGGTTGGCTGAACGATTGGCTGGGCTGGCTCAGTCATCGGATGGACTGGCTGAACGATTGGCTGGGCTCACTCAGTCATAGGCTGGGCAGGCTGAACGGCTGGCTGGGCTTGCTCAGTCATCGGCTGGGCTGGCTGAACGATTGGCTGGGCTCACCCAATCATTGGCTGGCACTCCCCAAGCGTTTAGTCTCCTGTAAAAAATATCAGCCGGTGCGTATAAATTAGCCGTTGACACTCCCCGGGCAGCCATTGACCGCTGAAACTTAGCGGTTAGCACCACCAGTGCATTTATTTAAAAGAACGGTTTAGATGCGCAAGTGTAGGCAAGGGGGCAAACGCCCACAAAGACAGATTTTGCCTTAACTTATGTTTTGGAGAGTTGTTTTTAAATATATATTTGAATAGCATATGGGTGAAACCCTTATGCAGTCTGTGTTTTTTAGGTTAAGCCCTTTGGCTATAACTTACGAAAAATGGCAAAAAAAATAACTCAACCCACTACCCTATGCATCTGGAAAAACTGGCTGCCGTATTAAAAACTTTCGACAAGCCCCGCTTAAGGCGGCTGAAGGTTTACATCCACTCTCCTTTTTTTAATGTGCCCTCTGTTTGCGCTGTTTTGCTGGAGCGGCTGATGCCCCTGCACCCGCAGTTTGAGGAGCGTAAAATGCGGCCCGAAAGTCTGGGTAAAAAACGCCATGAGCTGTCTACCTTGGGCAAGCAGCAAACCGCAGGCAGTTATCTTTTCAGGGCCATAGAAAAATTTATAGCGCAGGAGGAATGGCAAAAAAGCAATACCGAAACTTTTTATAAGCTACAGGGCTTGCAACAATTGCCGCTGGCAGAGGAGTTTAATAAAGGGTGCCAAAAACAATGGGAGTGGCTGCAAGCTGAGCCAGAGCAGAATTTTGATACCTTTTACCAGCGCCACTTGCTTACGGAACTAACGCTGAATGGCTTTGCCGCCAAGCTGAACCGCACGGGACAAAACGATATAATGCCGGTGGTAAAAACACTGGATGAATTTTACGCGCTTAAAAAACTGCGTTACCTGTGCGAGGCACTTAACCGCAGGCAGTTTTTCGGCACACCGCTTATTTACCACGAGCAGCACATACCCACCCTGCTTAAAATATTGGAACCTTATACGCATGACGGGCATCCGTATGTTTATCTGTTTGTAAACGTGTATAAAATGATGGCCGCCCATAGTTATGAAGATTACGATTTGTATTACCAACTGATAAAACAATACACCCTGCGCCATGGCAACTCAGCCGGTGTGCGCGAAGCAGTAACTTACGCCATTAATCAGTGTTTGCATTGGAACAATAAAGGGTATGCAGCAGCGGGCAGCGAATACCTTTGGTGGACGGAGTGGAAACTGAAACACCACCTGCTGTTGCAAAATGGAAGGATTCAGCCGGTTACTTTCCGCAACATTGTAAGTGCCGCACAAAGCCAAAACGATAAGGAAAGAATGAGCCGCTCCATAGAAAGCTATGCCCGGTATCTGCCCGAAGAACACTACCCTACCAATCATGCTTTTTCCAACGGGCTGTATCATTACATGCTTAAAAACTACAAAAAAGCGGTTCGCTTTTTTCTGCTGGCACATGCCGGTGAAGAAGTGGCATTTAACTGCATCATAAGAGTGTGGCAATGGAAATGCCTTTATGAACTCGACCGCAACGATACCGATGCATTGCTGAATCATTTATCGTCTTTCGAAAAATATTTACTGCGCAGTAAAACAGCGCCTATGCCGCTGTTGGGCAGTTCGCATCTGTTTATACATTACAGCCGGAAATTGCTGCGGTCAAACACCGCCAGTGAAATAGCGGCTTGTTTTAAAGCGTTGGAGAACGAAGAGCGGTTTGCCGGCAAGCTATGGCTGATGCAACAGCTGGAAGCAAAGAATAAAAAAACCCGTGCTTCCGCACGGGTTAGTGTTTCCTCATAGACCGGGCAGCTTCTTACAGGTTTATCCATTCGGTATAGCTGGTAAGCGTAGTGTAAACGCGCACTTTATAGCTGCCACCGGGCAAGCCGCCTACATCTACCCCGTCCGCATAACCGCCTAAAGCTTCTGCCAGCACTTTTTGCTCCTGGCTGTTGTAGATAATTACGTTGGTAAGCGTGCCGGTGCCGGCATCCGATGTAATTTCTACCCAGTCGCCTTCCAGCAGCACATCTACAATGCGGTTACTTAAAAAATTGTTTGCTGTAATGGTTGTTGATGGCAACAGCAAAGCCATGCCTAACAGGCATACGATTAGAATCCGTTTCATTGGTTTGTTTTTAAGCCCCTTCATCAGGAGCGGTTATAAAATCGGATGCTTCGTGCCGGGCAGGCGCCTGTGTTAGTGTCTAGACATTACGGTGAAGAAACCATAGCAACACTAAGGCGTGTTGCCATGGTTTGCAAAGACAAATTTTCGCGATTCTTAAGAATTTGAATGCGGTTTTGAGTGTTATTTAAGCCCCGTTTTTGTATAAACTCCCTATGAGAAATGCTGTTGAATAGGTGGCATCGTACTTAATAAAAACGGTAAAAAAATAAGTTGTAAAGGGTGTGTTTCCGGAAACAGCAAGACCACAACTGTTACTAGTGATTTGAAAACCACCCCCTGCCCCCGCCAGAGGGGGACAAGTGACACTTATTATTTAATAGCTACTCTATAATGGAAAGGTGGCTGTTTGTCCTCCGCTGGCGGAGGTGTCCCGCTGCTTTGAGCGGGACGGAGGTGGTAAAAGAGCCTCCTCCAAAAAGTTATTGTGCGCTGACCAACAACCTTAATCCATTCCCCGAAAATTTTAACTTCATCGCACACTTTCCGTAACACCCATTAATGGTTCGTTTTTACAAGGCACTTTTTTTATACATCAGTAGCTGTGCAGCAGTGCAATTCAATTTTGCGCAAGTGCCATACGATGATGAAGTGTGTTTAGATAAAACCGTAAAGCAGCTAAAGCAGGACGAACAAAAGCAGAAGCTGATGAAAGGGTTAGATAGAACCCTTATCTACATTTCATACCTCAGCTATAAAGACCGTAGTGTTGACCGACCGCTTACCGGTATTGCCGAATACGAACCTTACCGCAATAAAATTATCCGCAACATCGATATTAAAGTAATAGACCCTTATGGTGTTTCTATCGAGCGGCCGCAGAACGACCGCTACAACAAGTTTCAAAAATTTGCTAACCGCATACAGATAAAAACAAAAACTTGGGTGGTAGAAAATGACCTGCTCTTTAAACATGGCGACCGGGTAGTGCCCGTTCTTTTTGCCGATACCGAAAAGAACCTGTGGCAGCGCAACACCTTTAAAGATTTGAAAATATTTATGGTGCCTGTAGAAGGCAGCGAAGATTTGGTGGACGTAGTAATAATGGTGCAGGATATGTGGAGCTGGAGTTTGAACACCAGTTTAGAATACAACAAAATTGCCGGAGGCATTCAGTTCAAAAACTTTTTGGGCCTGCCGCAAAGTATTACCAATTGGGTATCGCTCAACTACCGTAAAGATAATTTGTATAGCGTGTATGGAAATTACCTGTATGAAAACATCCGCAGGTCGCATATAGATGCTAAGGTGGCTTACCAATACAGCAATTTTACCAAGGGCGGATATATTTATATCCGAAGAGATTTTTTCTCGGCAAACAGCAAATGGGCGGGGCATCTTAAAGCGGGCATTTACCGCGAGAGTAATTCATTGCCCAATTCGTTTGGTCCTGCAATACCCACCAACGTGTTTTATAACTGGCAGGATGTATGGCTGGCTACATCTTTTAAACTACCCGGCAAGTTGGGTGAGAAGAATGAATTGCTACGCTTTATTCTTTCAGGCAGAATGTATCGCAACAACTATTTAGCGCGACCATTTACGCGCAGCAACGATGGCGCGCAAACTTTTACTGATAGAACTTTTTTCCTTGGCAGCATCGGCTTTGCTAATTGGAATTACTATGTCGACCATTCTGTTTACTACCTCGGTCAGGCAGAGTATTTCAGTCGCGGGTTGAACGGTGCGCTAATCCTCGGTTTTGATTATGATGAAGAATTGCAGAAGCGTTTTTATTCCGGTGTGCAAATGGAATACGGAAAATATTTAGGCAGAGGTGGTTATTACAATATCCGCGCATCGTATGGCGGGTTTACCAAAAAGAATTCTTACCAGCAGATTCTTTTAAAGATAAGCCAGAATTTTTATTCCAGTGCTATCAAACTTGGTCCTAAGTTTTTCATGAGGCAGTTTATTTCGGCTACAGTCAATTTAGGGTTTAACCGTCCGTTAGGTAAAGAATTAATAGTAAACAACGGAAGCGGCTTTCGCGGCATATTCACCAATTACATTCGCGGTACACGCAGCTATGTTTTCAATTTTGAAACCGATGTTTACCCAACCTTTAAAGTACTAGGCTTTACATCTTGTGTATTTGCCTTTGCTGATATTGCTATTACCCAACAAAACTCAATGAAAGATTATCAATTGAAACAAGGTTACGGTGCAGGTATTCGTTTGCGCAATCTTGGTTTAGGCATCGGCTCGTTCGAACTTACGTTTGCTTATTACCCCAACTTAAATGTGCCCGAATTAAAGCCGTATACCATTTCCGGTGGCTTCGAAAACAACCGTGCTATTTTCCCTGAAAATTTATTCTTACCCACTATACTTTCTGCCGAAGGCTCTTTGCTGAAGAGTGAGTAAGTTTGGTGAGATTACCGGTGGCAAGGTTTAAAACCATGCCACCGATATAATTACAACGGTTGAATAACCGCAATGATTTTATCGCCTATAGTTTCGTAACGCAAGCGAAACTCTTTACCGGTATTTTTTCTTTTATAAGTAAACTCTCCACTGCCGCCTTTAGCAATAGCTTCTTTTGCAAAGGCAGCCAATTCTTCGCTATTTTCGGCATGGCTTATTGCAGTGTCTAAACTTTCCGTTTTTGTATCTGCTTCTAATTCCATCATCTTAATCATATAATCTGAACGAAAAACAGTATTTGTTTTCAAATCAAATTCAACAAAGCCAACGTTCAGCAATTTCTGAACAGTATCTAATCGCGAATTTTCTTCGCCTAACTGTTTGGTAAAACTATCAATCTGTTTATTAAGTTTAAACCGCTCAAACGAAAACATAACCGAAGAAATAAGCACTTTGCTGTCAAACTTTCCTTTGGTCAAAAAATCCTGCGCTCCGTACCGTACCGTTTCCAATCCTACATCCTCATCGGTTAAACCGGTAAGCACAATCACCAAATTTCCCGGAAATTTTCCAAGAATAGTTTTGATAGTATCTACCCCAAAACTATCGGGCAAATTCATATCACTTAAAATAATATCGAAAGGTCCTTCAGCTAATAAATCAAGTGCCGCCTTTACTGTCTCTGCATGCGATACATTGAACACAGGTGAAGTTGACTCGCCCAGGTAGAACTTCATTAAGAACGCATCCCCTGGGTTGTCTTCCAACAATAAAACTTTTAATTCTTGTGGTGCCGACATAGATTTATTCCTGTGGTAATTGAACGCTGTTAAACCAATAAGTTTCTATCAAACGAATAGCCTTGGCAAAATCATCAAAGTCAACTGGCTTTAAAATATAGCAGTTAGCATGAAGCGAATACGCTTTCGAAATATCATGGTCAGCATCAGAAGTAGTCAACACAATAACCGGTATTTTTCGCAACGACTCATGCGCCTTTACTTCTTTCAAAACCTCAATACCATTTTTCTTCGGCAAATTCAAATCCAACAAAATAATATGCGGACGGATAGCCTCGGCATACTTACCGCGCTTCATCAAAAAATCAATGGCCTGTTCACCGTCAGATACTACATCTAAGTGAACATCCATTTTACTTTCCTTCAACGCTTCCTGCGTTAACCGGATATCACCGGGGTTATCTTCTACTAAAAGAACTCTTGGCTTCTCTTTATTGCTTTTCAAAAAATCCATTGGGGCTTAATTTTTTTTTAGTTGTTATTCAATTTTAATTCGTGTAATTCTCAGGTTATTTTTTTATGCTGAAAAAGAAACTACTGCCTTCGTTGCGTTTAGATTCTACCCAAATTTCACCACCGTGGCGTTCCACTATTTTTTTGCATACGGCTAAACCTATACCGGTTCCTTCATATTCGTTGCGCGTGTGTAACCGTTGAAAGATGACAAATATACGATTGTAGAATTTATCTTCTATGCCAATGCCGTTGTCTTTAATGCTAAAAACAAAATCTTCAGCGCGTTCTTCTACGCATATTTTTATTTCCGGTTGCCTATCCGGTGCTTTAAATTTAATAGCGTTGTCAATTAAGTTTTGAAACAGGCGAATTAACTGCGAAGTATCGCCCTTTACTTTCGGCATATCGCTGTAAGTAACGGTGGCATTATTCTCACTAATACGCGCTGTTAAATGCAAAGTGGCAATTTTTAAAATCTCATTCAAGTCAACCAAACTAAACACACTTCCCTTCCGGTTCACCCTTGAAAACTGAAGTAAATCGTTTATCAGCGATTGCATTCTGCTGGTGCCGTCCAACACATAATTCATAAACTCCCCTAAGCCCGTGGTATTATTCTGCTCAATATTCTTTTGAAGAATCTGCACGTAACTAATAATCATGCGCAGCGGTTCCTGCAAATCGTGCGAGGCTACGTAAGCAAACTGTTCTAACTCCTCGTTAGAGCGCATCAACTCTTTAGTTTGGTTCGCCAGTTCGTTCTTTACAATTTTAGTTTCGGTAATATCCATACAGCTACCCATGTAACCGGCAAAACTTCCATCGGGCAGAAAACGCGGATTGCCCACTTCAAACACTGTGCGGTAGTTGCCATCGCAACGCAACAAACGATATTCGTAAGTGTATTTCTCTTTCCGCTTAATACAATCTGTAATGGCATTAAATGCCTTTACATCATCCGGGTGCAAACCCTTCTGCCAAGCCACACCAGTTTCTTGTTCTAAACTCTTGCCTGTAAAATCTAACCACGATTTATTGAAGTAATAGCTGCGATTATCGGTGTCGGTCATCCAAATCATTACCGGTGAAGCATCGGCAAGTGCGCTAAACCGCGTTTCGCTTTCCTGTAATAAACCTTTCAGTTGTTCTACTGTGGGGCTATCGGGTATTTGTAGTTGATTGGTCAATTTATCACATTGTTCAATGAAAATAGAAATACTTACCGAAATAAAAACGGCTCCGATTTTAGTCGGAGCCGTTTCAATTTATAATCAAACAATTACTTATTTAATTGGAGTTACTTTTTCAATCATAATTCCGTTTGACGAAACAGAAAGTGAAGGATTGCTTTGACCAGGCAATTGGTTAAAATGGTCTTTATAAGTGTTACCAAGTATAGTGTAACCACCGGTGTTCAAATCATAGAAAATATTGTTCATCATGTTCACGTTGTTACCGCTACCAGTGTTCTTGTAGTAAGCTTGTGTAGCAGTTTGCTGACCGTTAATGGTCAACTTAACGCGGTTAAAGTTCAATACCTGATTATCTGAATTGCCGGTTAAATAAACCCCGTAAGTTTCTCCTGTTCCGCCAACTGCAATAGAGTTGTTGTTTATTTGACCAAGGCTGGTAGCTTGAGCAACACAATTGTTCATAGCTAAACCGTAAGAACCATTCGCTGCGTTTACAATGTTGTTACTGATAATGACATTGTTAGCTACATTATCTAAATTAATAGCCTTAAAGCCTGTAAAAGTAGAAAGCGTGCTTACCACGTTATTGGTAATAACCGGTGCATCTTCGTTAATAAAGGCTAAACCCGATTCGTATTGGTTAAAGAAAAGAGTGCCCGTAATAGAAGTTCTGGTATCTAATGCGTCAGTTGCATTTCCGCCCTTAGATATACCAGTACTACCATTGTTCACTTCGCAATCTTCAAAAGCCACATCTGTTTTAGGAGCCGAAGGCGTAAAGTAAACCGTAGAGCTATTGATTCCAGTTCTTGCTACTTCAACACCATCAAACACCACGCCCTTGAAACGCAGGTTGCTCGATTTTCCGTCAATTCTTGCCGCATTACCATAAGTAGATGCCTTGTGGTCAATCGTGATGTTCTCAAAAGAAACATACGATACACCGTTCAACACCACAGTAGCATCGCCACTTGCGTAGCTGATAACCGCTTCGGTATTGTTACCCGATTTAGATTCAAAACTAACCGTGTTAAAGTTAGATGAACCCGGAATAGTAGAAAGAACTACTCTTTCATTGTACGTTCCGTCCTCTAATAAAAAAGTTACCGGACCATTTACACCACCGCATTTAAGCGCGTTGGTAGCATCGGTAATAGTTGCAAAATCTGCGTTCTCACCGGTGCCAATAGTAAACTGACCCGATAGTGCAGGGCAATCACCGGCAAACGATTTTAGCGACAGGGCGATGATAGCGAGTGTTGTTGTTAGCTTATTCATGTGTTTATTTTTCTTTTTGTTATAACAAGATACATTGTGTCAAAACTTTTGTCAAGAGTGCTTTTAAAAAAGGTTACACTTTTTTAAAAATAAATTGCAACATGTTGGTTTTCAGTTCTGAAAAATTGTGTCCGAGCTCCAAAAGTATCTTTATTGGCTAATAATTCAAATCTTTCAAGGCTTTTTTGCCATTGGGGGCAACAAGTTACAACCTTATAAAATAAACAGACTTGTCCCTTTCTAAAAATTTTTCCGAATCTTGCCCGTCTTAAACTCGTGCAAATCAGTTTTCCATACACATGTTCTTCCCAAGCGGAACAACTAACCATACAAAATT
Organism: Chitinophaga pinensis; assembly: GCA_945867505.1. Taxonomy (GTDB): domain Bacteria; phylum Bacteroidota; class Bacteroidia; order Chitinophagales; family LD1; genus Bog-950. Next base: position 3,632 of record CAMBIM010000029.1, on the reverse strand, counting down.
TCTCCTTCTCCGTTTTCGATAACATCGAACAATTGGGTCAGTTGCAGTGGAACAAACACATTCCCGTGTCCAACGTTTTAATGCAGCACGAAAGCCTCAAACTTATTCAGGCACTTCACCCGCATAACATGCAGTTTAAATATGTATTGGTAAAGAAAGATGATACAACCATTGGCGCACTTTACTTTCAGGTGCTTATGTTTCACGCCAACCAACTCATAAATTACTTTCCAGAATTTAAAGAAGGAAACCTAATCATGAGCACCACAAAGACAGCTACCGAAAAACTGCTTAACCTCGTCAACATAAAACTACTGGTAAGCGGTAATGTATTTATGACAGGCGAAGCCGGTTTCTATTTCCATAACCAAATTGACCAAGCCACCCGCGCCAAAATTATCCGCAAAGCCGTTACAGATTTACACAAACAAGACACCAGCATCAAAGCCGTTCTCGTTTCCGATTTATATGAACCCAAAACAGAGTTTGACGCTGACTTTAAACAATGCGCCTACCACGAAATAACCGTAGAAAGCGATATGAGCATCAAGCTAAAACCTGAATGGAAGATCTTTGATGACTATCTCAATTCCCTTTCCTCCAAATACCGCGTGCGCGCCAAAAAAGTGTTTACCCTTTGCAGCGATGCCGGAGTAACCATGAAAAACCTTACTGCCGATGAAATTGCGCTACACGAAAACCGCCTTTACCAACTCTACGAAAAAGTAATGGGCAATGCAGATTTCAAACTGGCAGAATTGAGCAAAGACTTTTTCCGCCTCCAAAAACAACAGCAGCCCGATAACTACCTTGTTCATGCTTACTTTAAAGACGAAGAACTAATTGGCTTCATCTCTGCCTTCCGTTTCGGCAAACGAATGGAAGTTCATTATACCGGTATGGACCACAACCTCACTAAACCCATACATTTATATCAGCACATGATGTATGATATGATTAAAACGGGTCTAGAATATAGAGTGGAGCAACTTCACTTTGGCAGAACCGCCCCCGAAATTAAAAGCACCATTGGAGCCATGCCTTCACCTATGTTTGGCTACGTTAAACACTTCAACCCCATCTTCAACTATCTGTTTGTGCGCAATTACACCGCCAACCTTAAGCCTAAACAATATGTTTTCCGAAATCCTTTTAAGTAAGGATTATGGTCAAAATGTATCTTATGCAGGAAAGAGAAAAACGGAGATTTGTTTTTTACGGTTAACTTTCTTTAAAATAAATCGTAAAAACATAAGATTTACATAACTATTTCGTTATTTAGTCACAGGAATCGGAATTGAATTATCTAACCTTTTAAATTGTTCTTTATGAATGTAGTAATCCATCCGGTGCATTTTGATGCATCAGCACAATTGGTAGATTTCATCAACAAGAAGCTATCAAAACTCGAAACGTTCTTCGACCGTATTGTAGAAGCAGAAGTATTCTTAAAGTTAGAATCGAAGCAGAATGTAAAAGACAAGATTGTTGAAATTAAACTTCACGTTCCAGGCAAAACATTATTTGTAACCAAAACAGCAAAAACATTTGAAGAAAGCACCGACCTTGCTCTACATACTATAGCCGGTCAGCTTAAAAAACAGAAAGAAAAAGTAAAAGAACTTTAGTTCATTATTTAAAAAATAAAAGTCCCGTGTTGGTTAAACAAGCACGGGACTTTTATTTTAGTATTATACCGCCATCTAAAATCCTTCTCATTTTTTATTTTCCATTTTTTGAAAATTCAATTAACTGTTTAGATTTGCGCTCCGTTTTTAAAAGCGGTAGTTCGTTCATTGTATTTTGGTATAAAAAATTGCCCGAGTAGCTCAGTTGGTAGAGCAGCTGATTTGTAATCAGCAGGTCGGAGGTTCGAATCCATCCTCGGGCTCAGATTTTTTTAAAATTCACCCTAAGAAAAGGGGGAGATAGTCAAGTGGCCAACGACAACAGACTGTAAATCTGTCCTCTCACGAGTTCGAAGGTTCGAATCCTTCTCTCCCCACTTAATCTCCTTATTTAAAAGGATAAGGTTGAATGAAGTTTTTTGCGGGAGTAGCTCAGTTGGTAGAGCGGCAGCCTTCCAAGCTGCAGGTCGCGGGTTCGAGCCTCGTCTCCCGCTCTGATTATTGAGGAAGTAAAATTCCTTAACAAGCCGTTGTAGCTCAGTGGTAGAGCACTTCCTTGGTAAGGAAGAGGTCGCGAGTTCGATTCTCATCAACGGCTCAAGAAGTTTTAAAGTAGAAGAAGTAAGAAAGAGATAACAAAGATTTTCAATAAATATTTAAACACAATAATTAAAAACAATAACAATGGCTAAAGAAAAATTCATTAAGGACAAGCCGCATGTGAACATCGGAACCATCGGACACGTGGATCACGGCAAAACAACTTTGACTGCCGCTATCACAACGGTGCTTTCAAAGAAAGGTCTCGCAGAAGTGCGCGATTATTCTTCAATTGATAATGCCCCGGAAGAAAAAGAAAGAGGTATTACCATTAACACTGCTCACGTGGAGTATTCGACAACTAACCGTCACTACGCACACGTTGACTGTCCAGGTCACGCGGATTACATCAAGAACATGGTTACAGGTGCTGCCCAAATGGACGGTGCTATCCTAGTTGTTGCTGCAACTGATGGTCCTATGCCACAAACTCGTGAGCACATTCTTCTTGCCCGCCAAGTAGGTGTTCCTCAAGTTGTTGTTTTTATGAACAAAGTTGACTTGGTTGAAGATCCGGAATTCCTTGAATTAGGAGAAATGGAAATTCGTGACCTTTTAACTTTCTATAAATTTGATGGTGCTAACATCCCGGTAATTCAAGGTTCTGCACTTGGTGCATTGAACGGTGAACCAAAGTGGGTTGAGAAAATAGAAGAATTGATGGCTGCTGTGGATAGCTTTATCCCGGTTCCTCCACGTGCAACTGAACTTCCGTTCTTGATGCCGGTAGAAGATGTATTCTCTATTACTGGTCGTGGTACTGTTGCTACTGGTCGTATCGAAAGAGGTGTAACTAACACCAACGATCCTGTAGAACTTATCGGTTTACAAAAAGAAGGCGAAAAAGCTTTGACTTCAACTGTTACCGGTGTTGAAATGTTCCGTAAGATTCTTGATAGAGGTGAGGCTGGCGATAACGTCGGTCTTCTTCTTCGTGGTATTGAAAAAGAACAAATTAAAAGAGGTATGGTGGTTGTAAAACCAGGTTCTGTAACTCCGCATACTGAATTCAAATGCGAAACTTACGTATTGAGCAAAGAAGAAGGTGGTCGTCACACTCCATTCTTTAACCAATACCGTCCGCAATTCTATTTCCGTACAACTGACGTAACAGGTGAAATTACTTTACCAGCAGGTGTGGAAATGGTTATGCCAGGCGATAACGTAACGCTTACAGTAAAATTAATCTACCCTATCGCTATGGAAAAAGGTCTTCGTTTCGCTATCCGCGAAGGAGGAAGAACAGTAGGTGCAGGTCAGGTTACTGAAATCATCAAGTAAGAAGCTAATTCTTCAATCAATAAAAAAGCCTCTCGAGAAATCGGGAGGCTTTTGTTTTTTACCACTTTCTAGAATTGGTGGAAAGTGAATTTATTGTATCCGTAGAATGTGAGTCTTATGAAA
>CAMBIM010000028.1 GCA_945867505.1 Chitinophaga pinensis | reverse complement strand
AGCAAAGTTGGCTAATCCACTATTGAACCCTCCACTTAAATCACGACCGTTCCAAAAGGTATCGGTATCAAGTGTGAGAGTTTCGAATGTAGAAACTGTTTGAGCAAAAAGAAAACTTGCCATAAGTGTGGCGCACATGAGTAGGTTGAATTTTTTCATCGTTAGATGTTTTAAATTATTTTAAAAAATTCGCCCCGAAAAATGAATGGATGGATTATGAAACCGTGCACTGTTCCAGTTCTCCGCCTTTCTTCCCGAAAGCTTTTGACTAATGTGCCGAAGGCAGGTCTTCTGGTTTACTCTGTTTCTATCGCCTTCCCAACTTTTACGTCAGTGGCTTTGTGAGATAGAAACTTTGAAAGAGCTTACAGCAGCGGGTACTACTCAGGATTTTCACCTGATTCCCTATTATGGTTAGTTGTTGTAACACAACTTCACCACCTTTAGCGGACGCAAATAAAATCTTTTTATTTTCATCCGTTCAAAAATATTTTTCCAATCCTGCGTTCTCATATAAATATGAAATATTCCCTTTTCGTTTTTTCGTTTCTTGTTTTGGTGTTTGCCTCTTCCTGTAACAAGTGCTACGAATGCAAGCAGTATTGCGCTTACTGCGAGGCAAGCAATGCTGTTCGCTACAAAGTATGTTCTACAAAAGGTGTCAATAAGTTTTCGGTCGATTCAACGCTTAATGCATTTAGAAGCGCAGGCTATACCTGCAATCTGTTACAAGACGATAGAAATGTTTGCGACCAATCCAGCAAAATTAACGATGCAGTAAACTACTATTACAAACAAGATTATTACTGCAACCCTAAAGAATAATTTGCAATAATTCCGCAGATAAAAGCAGAATGCCTTTCAATTTGAAAGGCGTTCTGCTTTATATAACCATAAACTAATTTGTGTAATCATTGCGAAGCTTCAATTTTACGAAATCGAACAATTTACCAAATTCTATTCTGTGTAGGCGGACCCATTACCGGTGTGCCATCAATAAAAAACCGAACCTGGTCGCTGCCTTTAATAAATATTTTTCCGTTTCGCACATCGCAGCCCGGTTGCTGGCTTATTAAATCGTTTATAGATTGCGAAGCTTGATTGGTTCTATTACCTGTTACTTTGGCAGCGGTACTAACTACCGAACTAAATGCATTCACTTTAGTTTCTAAAACAACTTTAGGAGGAAGGCTATTGTCGCTGCTCACCTCAAAATTTATTTCTGAAGTATTATCATCATACACCTGCACGTTGTTCATTACAAACGTTCGGTTATTGTATACCATCCGCACTTGATATTTACCCGTAGGCAAATGGCTGGCATAGTAATGCCCATATTCATTTGCCTTTACTTCAATCTTATCCATTCGATTTTCAAAAATCAGTTCGGCAAAGCCCACTGGTAGCTTGGTTTCCTTTTCGGTTACCTGCCCTACAATCTGCCCCATAGAAACAGCCTTTACATTAAAGGATAGCGAAACAAAAAAGAGGATAAACAGCGTATAAGTTTTCATGGCAGATTGGTTTTGTTAGGTTAAAAGTAGTTCAAAATTTCCCACACTTTTGCATTATTCCATGTTAACTTAAAAACTTTACACTCCCATGACAATTTTCTTTAGCAGAACCCAAGTTTAATAAAAAAAAATCCTCTAAAGTTTTGAATCATTATACCAAACAAATACGTTATTATTGTATTCGCCTAATGTATACCAGAGCAGATAATGGATAAACTACTTTCTTCTATTCTTGTTTTTCTTGGCTCCATTGTCAAATTTTCAATGGGTAGCCTTACAGCTATTGCAGCTAATTTAGGTATAGGCGGCTCATTGGCAAACATCATTGGCGGTATTATTGGCATAGTGCTTTTTACCTACTTAGGTGGTTATATTCAAGACTATTTGGTAAAAAAATTTCCGAAACGTTTTGGTAGAAGATTCACATCTTCTAACCGCTTCTTAGTGCGCATAAAACAAAAATTTGGTTTAGGCGGCATTGCTGCACTTACTCCCATTGTGCTTTCTATACCCGTAGGTATTTTATTCGCCCTTGCCCTTACGCATGACAAAAAGAAGATTATGATTTCCATGCTCCTCTCCATGTTCTTTTGGGCAACCGTTCTCTTCCTTCCTTACTACCTCTTTAATATTAACGTAGTAGACATTATCACTCGGTTGTTTGAGTAGAGTAAGACACTATAAAGACACTTCCTCTTCTAAGTTTAATTCCTCGCTCTTTATTCTTTATACGGCTTTACCTCGCCAGCAAGCGTAGTAATTTAACTTATAGCGTGGTCCTATAAAGGCTCGCTCTGCTATCACTTCATGTCGCGAACCGGCCAATTAGCGAAAAAATGCGAGAACTTTCCGTTCCACCTCCAAAGAGACATGGGCTTATGAAAACTGGGATAAAAATTGGTTTGATATTATAAAAAGAGGATTGACGTAAACGCCAATCCTCTTTTTAAGAGATGCAATTCAGAATTTATTCCGAATCTGCTGCTTTATGTTTTTTGCCCATAGCACTAAAGTTATAGGTAAGTTGTAAAGTATAGCTGCGCGGTGCTTCAAATCTACCCGGGCGAGGCATCCACTCCCAGTTAGCTACGTTCTTAATAATGAAAGAAATTTTCAATGGGTCAACCGGTTTATAACCAACCGCCATGTTCAAAATATTATCGCCACGGTAGTTAGCAGCTTCTTGTGCATCGCGGTAGTTCTTTAATCCGGTAAACGAGTTAATGCCAAACAATGCCGGCACAGTGGCAGCAAAGAAAGGACTAACAAACGCATAATCTATATTTTGTTGGTAGGCAATAAATTGGTAATCGAGGTTAAAATCAAAACGCTTAGCCTCAATACCAAATAACAATTTGAATTGGTGAACAGGGCGGTATTTAAGCGTATTGGTTTTGCTTGAAGAAGTCATGCCATAAGTAAGTTGATTAACGGTATCTAAGCCCGCAGGAGCATTGGCACTGTTGTAGGCTTGCTGAACAAGTGGTCCTAAAATAGGGTCGCCATTATTCGGCTTAAGCGTGTCGCCCAATACATTGTAAAGAATCAACGGTTTATCCCAGTTAAGCGATTTGGAATTAATGAAGGTATAACCGCCTAAAAAGTTAAAGGTTACATCTTTAACTCTTGCCTGAATTCCCAAGGCAACATCTACGCCCAAAATACGGGTATCGCCCACGTTTTGAGAAGAGAAACCAGCACCAATACCTTTGCTTGGGTCACCGAAAGTACCAAACATAAACTCCATCATGTTTTGGTATTGATTCCAGAAACCGGCTACATCCACATAACCTGTAACGGGAGCATTTTTACCAATTTTAAACCCTTGTTTAAAACCAATTTCGGCACTGTATCCTTTTTCAGGTCTTAAATTTTTGTTCGGAAAAATTTCGATAGCCCCTAACTTGGTAGTAACGTAAAGCTCGGCAATAGAAGGATAACGGAAACCCTGCCCAAAAGAAGCTCTGATATAAGTAGCTTCTGCAGCCTGATAGTTTAATCCAATACGGAACAAAGGGTAAGTAAGTTCTTTCAAACTGTTTTTGCCATCTACGTTAAAGTATTCCCAACGTGCACCTAACGATACGTTTAATCGGTTAAAAAATTTACCATCTACCTGTGCATATAACGAAGCGTTGTAGGCATCGTGGCGTTTATCGCCATAGAGGTAAGGAATAGGGTAGTAGCCCAAAGAATCTGTAAGCACCTGGCGGATAGAATCAGGCGTTGGATCGTTTGGATTAGCCGGAGGGTTAATACCATCCACCTTGCCCCCTACACCGGCCACAAAATTCAACTTAACTTTTGGTGAAACTTCAAAACCGCGCTGGTAACTAAGGTCAATAATGTGGCGTTGTGCAATAGAGCCTTGTCCAGTGCTGTTTACGTTAGATGAATTCAAATAACGGTAACGAAACGAAAGTTTATCGCCAGCCTTGGTATAGTAGTTAATGAATGGGTCAACTAAGTAACGCCCATTTTCGTATACGGTGATAGTGTTAACTAAAGGTTTATAAGATTTTGAGCCGGTACTATCCCATAGGAAGAAGGTTTTACCCCAGCTCCAGTAGCCTAATACGTTTACACCCACACTTAACCCTTCTACCTTTTTAAAACGGTAGCGGATTTTTGCGTTTACTCTAAAATCTTGATTGTCTGAAGAATCTAAATAGCCCTTATCATTATTATACGCTATACCGGTTATTAAATCCCACTGTCCAATTTTTCTGCGGTCGGCAAAGTTGAAGCCTGCAAAGTATTGCGGACGACCGTTCCACCATTTCATAGAACGGGTTTTGGTAGGGCCATCATAGAAACCGGCATAGGTGGTTAATTTGGTAAAAGGCTGGTCGGTTGGGTAAGCCATGCGGGCATTAATAACCCCGTTCAAAGCTCCTGTTCCGTAAATGGCAGAGGCAGCACCTTTCAGTACTTCTATCTGGTCTATGTTTTCTACCGGCATCATGCTCCATTTAGCATCATCGGCATCGGCAGTGGTAATTAAAAGGTCATCGTATAATACAGCTACTCTTGAACCTGCACCGTAGCTCCAACCCGAGCCACCGCGAATGTTTACCTGTCCATCGGCAATGGTAACGCCCGGTATTTTTTGAACACCATTTGATACATCGGTAATGTTTTGATTAGACAATACGTTGGCTTTCATTACATCTATCGAAACGGTTTCTTCACCCAACTTTTTCTCATACTTACTACCTGTTACCACCACCACGTCTATCAGGTTAGATCTTTCTTTCATGGTAGCATTCAGCGTTTTGGTTTCGCCAGCTACTATGATTACTTTATTGCGGATATCTTCTTTGCCTACATATTTAATAAGCACATCGTAAGTGCCGGCAGGCAGGCTGATTTCATACTTCCCATCAAAATCAGTAATGGCACCTAAGCCGTTGCCACCAACAATAGATACGGCTGCGGAAATAAGTCCATCACCATTTTCTTCAGTAACTGTACCGGAGAGTTTGCCGTTTTGAGAATAAATGTTGAAGGAGATTAAAGTTAGAGCGAAGAGTAAAAAGTGTTTGAACTTCATGTTGTTTTTTTGAGTGCGAACAAAAATAGTTTTTAAAAGAAAATAACAAAGTGACCTAAACAATACTATACCAAGATGCTAATTAGATGGTAGTTCCATAAAACAATAATGCCACGCTTTTGAAGAATGGCACTGATATACACAATTTAATTTTTTGATGCTTTATACTTTAATGCTGCGCCAATTAGACCCGCAAATAATGGATGCGGATTGTAAACAGTTGATTTAAGTTCCGGGTGAAACTGAACACCAATAAAGTATGGATGAGAAGGGATTTCTACAATCTCCACCAAGCCAGTGTCAGGGTTTTTTCCTGTAGCCAGCATACCTGCTTTTTCAAATTGCTCCAGGTAAGTATTGTTAAATTCGTAGCGGTGGCGATGACGCTCACTGATGTGCTCATCTTTATACAAACCAATAGCAATAGAATTTGGTGTAAGGTCGCAGCGGTAAGCACCCAAACGCATGGTGCCGCCTTTATTTTTAATGGTCTTCTGTTCAGCCATCATATCAATAACCGGGAATGGCGTGTCAGGTTCCATTTCGGTACTGTGTGCATTCTTCATACCAAGAACGTTGCGTGCAAATTCAATAACCGCACATTGCATACCAAGACAAATACCGAAGAATGGGATGTTGTTTTCACGTACATATTTAATGGCATCAATCTTTCCTTCTATACCACGGTTGCCAAAACCAGGCGCAACAAGCACGCCATCTAAGTGCGCCAATTTACTGTTTACATTTTGGGAATCAATATGCTCGGAGTGGATGGGTTCTACAATTACCTTGCACTCGTGCAAAGTTCCTGCATGAATGAAAGACTCATGGATAGATTTGTAAGCGTCTTGTAACTCAATGTACTTACCGACCAAACCAATTCGCACTTCGTGCTGCGGGTTACGTAGTTTTTCTACAAACACATTCCACTTGGTAAGGTCGCTTGGTTTATCGAAAGGCAGTTGCAGTTTTTTAAGCACGGTTATGTCGGCTTTTTCTTTCTGCATTTCCAACGGCACTACATAGATAGATTCTACATCTAAAGCCTGAATAACAGAATCGCGATTAACGTTACAGAAGAGCGCGAGTTTTTTGCGCATTTCATCGGTCATGGGCATTTCGGTACGGCATACTAAGATGTCAGGTCGCACACCAATGGTTTGCAATTCCTTTACGCTGTGTTGCGTAGGTTTTGTTTTTAATTCCTTCGCACTCTTTAAATAAGGAATAAGGGTAAGGTGGCAAACAAGCGTATCATGTTCATCTAATTCCCAACGAATTTGGCGAAGTGTTTCTATGTAAGGAAGGGCTTCAATATCACCGACTGTTCCGCCAATTTCGGTAATCACAATATCATACTCTCCTGTCTTGCCGAGCATGAGCATACGGTGTTTTATTTCATCGGTAATGTGTGGAATTACCTGCACGGTTTTGCCAAGGTAAGCACCTTCACGCTCTTTATTTATTACCGTTTGGTAAACGCGACCGGTAGTTACGTTATTAGCCTGCGAGGTTGGGATATTCAGGAAGCGCTCGTAGTGCCCAAGGTCTAAGTCGGTTTCGGCACCATCTTCGGTTACATAGCATTCGCCATGCTCATAAGGGTTAAGGGTTCCGGGGTCAACGTTAATATAAGGGTCGAATTTTTGGATGGTTACTCGGTAACCTCTTGCCTGTAAAAGTTTAGCTAAAGATGCGGCAAAAATTCCTTTTCCTAAACTGGATGTAACACCGCCTGTTACAAAAATATACTTGGCCATTGCTTAAAAGGGTTTTGCAAATTTACCCCGATTCAAATAATTGCAAAGCCCAACTTCCAAATAATGATTAACATGTTGTTAGTAATGAACTGGATGCAGAAAGTTCATGACCGTTTATTGGCTCTATTGCCTATTCTCTTTTGCTTATAATTGCCCATGCAATTTTTGTTTCCGTATTTTTTGTTTGCGTTGGCTGCCTTGGCTATTCCCATAATCATTCACCTATTCAACTTCCGCAGATACAAAACGGTTTATTTCAGCAATGTTCATTTTTTAAAAGAGGTAAAAGAAGAGACATCCTCACGTAGCCGCCTCAAACATTTATTGGTCCTAGCGGCAAGACTATTGGCATTGGCTTTTTTAGTTTTCGCCTTTGCACAACCGTACATTCCTAATAAAAACAGCGGTGCTACCACGGGCAGAAAATACGTGAGCATCTATATCGATAATTCATTTTCCATGAATGCTGTAACCGATGGCAGAAGTTTGTTCGATAAAGCAAAGCTTGCGGCTAAAGAAGTTGCCGGCAACTATTCTGCCGATGACCAGTTTCAATTATTGAGCAACGATTTTGAAGGCAAACACCAACGCCTTGTTGGCAAGGAAGAATTTATCGGCAGTATTGATGAACTCGAAATTACACCAACAGTCCGCAACCTTTCCGAAATTACCAAGCGGCAAAAAGATGCTTTGAGTAGAGAAAACAGCAGGAATCAAATTGCATACCTGCTTTCCGATTTTCAAAAGAACATGGGTGATTTAAACGTTGATTCGGCTGTAGCTTACAACTTAGTGCCATTAGCAAGCGATGCACAAGCTAACGTATATATAGATACCGTTTGGTTTAATGAACCAGTGCAGCTGCTTAACCAACAAACGCAACTGATTGTAAAAATTTCGAATGGTGGAGAAAAAGCTGCAGAGAACAACCGTATTGTTTTAAAGCTGAACAATCAAACCAAAACAATGGCCGATTTTTCGGTAGAGCCGAACTCGTTTATTTACGATACCATGAGTTTTGTTTTCAACCGAGCCAATTGGAACCAAGCAGAATTGCAGATTCAGGATTTCCCGATTACGTATGACGATAATTATTTTCTAGCCTTTAATGTGATTGAAAAAATAAAAGTGTTGGCGGTAAGCGAAAACACATCGAACCAATTCCTCGATGCACTTTTTAAAGACCAGCCCGAGTTTGATTACACTTCCACACTCTCTTCTGCTTTTGATGCTAATGCTTTAAAAGGAAATCAGTTGGTGATTATAGATAATCTGAAAACAATTTCGTCTTCACTGGCGGTAAGCATCAATACTTATGTAACCGATGGTGGGGCAGTAGCTGTTTTCCCGGCAGATAAATGTGATATAGACTCTTACAACCGCTTTCTGAATAATTTGCAGGCAAACTCTATTGCCGGCTTTTCCGAAACGCAACAGGATTTAGCGGGCATCAATCTTCAGCAGAATATTTTTAAAGATGTGTTCGAGCGCATTCCGGAAAACATGAATTTACCCCGCGCTAAGAAGTATTATCAGTTTACGCGCTCCACAGCTTCTAACGAAGAAGCAATTCTTACTTTAAAAGATGGCAATTCGTTCTTCAGCCGATATCCTCACGGAAATGGTTCACTATATGTTTGCGGCTCTCCGCTCATCCAAACCTTCTCCGACTTACCGGTACACGCCATCTTTGTCCCCATGCTTTATAAAATGGCAGTATTGAATATTCACAGTGGTAACATAAGCTATTTTATTGGCGATAAAACCCGCATAGAAGTAAACGCGCAAAAGGTTTCTGGCGAAAAGGTTTACAAAATAAAAGGCGATAACGTAGAGTTTATTCCCGAGCAATTAGCGGTCGGAAATAAAATGTTGTTGGGCTTAAACGAACAGATTAAAAAATCGGGGTTCTATAAAGTTGGGCTAGAAAATTCTGATTCTACCAACCTAATCGCTTTGAACTTTGACCGTAAAGAATCGGACATGAAGTTTCAAAACGCCTCACAACTTAAAGAGCAATACCCGCAGTTAAACGTAAATGTGGTAAACGGTGCAAATGCCGAAGTAGCGTCTGTTGTAAAAGAACTTGACAGGGGTACTGCTCTCTGGAAATGGTGCTTACTGCTTACAATTCTGTTCTTTGGAATTGAAATTGCACTCTTGAGGTTTTGGAAAGTTTAGGTTTTCATCATTTACTGCCAACCTTTTTTATATTTGACTTTCAGTATGGAAATAATCATTCGCTCCGCTCGAATTGTAGATACTGGCTCCGCATTTCACAATCAGGTAAAAGATATTTTAATCAGCAACGGCAAAATCAAAAAGATTGGCTCTAAGTTGCAGAATACCTCTAAAGCCAAAGAGGTAAAAGCCGACAATCTTCACGTGTCACTCGGCTGGTTCGATTTAAATACTTACTTGGCTGACCCCGGCTACGAACAAAAAGAAACTATTGAAACCGGCTGTGCTGCCGCAGCTTTTGGCGGGTTTACGCACATTTGCTGTATGCCTAACACGCAGCCCGTTACACAAACTAAGTCGCAAATTGAATATGTGTTGCGCAAATCTGCCAATGAAATTGTAAGCGTTCATCCCCTTGGGGCAGTTTCGGAAAATACAGAAGGGTACAATTTGGCGGAGATGTATGATATGCATGGAGCGGGAGCTGTAGCGTTTAGCGATGGAATTAAACCAAGTGCAAATGCCGGAATGATAGAACGTGCTCTCCTTTACGTAAAGGCATTTGATGGTTTAATTATGAACCATGCCGAAGAAAAAAGCATTTCGAAGAACGGTTCAATGAACGAAGGCGCAACCAGCACTAAACTTGGTTTGCCCGGTGCGCCTGCACTTGCCGAAGAGATTGCGGTGAACCGCGACTTATATATTCTGGAATACACCGAATCAAAACTTCACTTGCTTGATGTTTCTTTAAGGAGAAGCGTAGAGTTGATTCGCGCGGCAAAGAAGAAAGGTTTAAAAATCTCATCTTCGGTTAACGCTTATAACTTAATGTTGGATGAAACGGCAGTAGGCAATTACAAAACCAATTTTAAAGTTAATCCGCATCTGCGTTCTAAAGAAGATATTGCTGCTTTGATAAAGGGAATTGCTGACGGCACAATTGATACTATAACTTCGGCTCACCAACCGCACGATGAAGAATGCAAGAATTTAGAATTTGACAAAGCAGATTTTGGAATGATTGGTTTAGAAACTTCGTTTGCTGTATCTAACACCTCGCTAAAAGATAAAGTTGAACTGTCAAAAATCATTGAAACAATTTCAAATAACCCGCGCAGAATTATTGGGTTAGAAAATAAAATTGAAGAAGGCGCAGAAGCAGATTTAACCTTATTTAATCCTGAATTGAAATGGATTTTTGCGTCCAGCAATATAAAATCAAAATCAAAAAACACTCCGTTTGTAGGAACAAGTTTTATTGGCAAAGCGTTGGGAGTAATCAATAAAGGGAAACTTCAACTCAACTAATATGGAAAAATACAACACTCCCTTTCGTTACGGCTTTATTGGCGGCATCGTTATGTGTATTGTTAGTATAGTAACTTACATTTTCTATAATCAATTATTCGGATCTCTTTCTATGCAGGCAATTTTTGGCTTTGTTATGCTGGGCATCATGATTTTCATTCCGGTATGGGGAACAGTTACTTTCAAGCGTCAGTTAGGTGCTTTAACTTTTAGCGAGGCTTTTATTACCGGCATGATAATTATTAGCATGACCCTTTTTTTTAGCAGCACTATATCTTATGTTATACCCAATGTAATTGACACCGATTATCCGCAACAACTTTACGATAAGGTGAGAAATACAACCATGGAATCAATGGAAAAGTTTGGCGCATCTGATGAACAAATAGAAGAAAGCTTAGAAAGAGTTAAGATTGAAGATTTTAAACCTACATTGCTTACATCGGTTCGTTCATTCGGAATTAGTTTAGGCGTAAGTTCGTTGTTGTGCTTGCTGATAGCCGCATTTGTAAGCCGAAAAGAAAAACCAGTTCCCACTTTAAATACAGAAGAGTAAATGCAAATTTCCATAGTCATTCCTTTGTTTAATGAAGAAGAATCGTTGCCCGAATTGGCAGCCTGGATTGAGCGCGTAATGAACACCAACAATTTCACTTATGAAATTTTGATGATTGATGACGGAAGCAAAGACAAGAGTTGGAGCGTAATTGAAAAACTATCCGCACAAAACACAAGCATTAAAGGAATTCGTTTCAGGAAAAATTATGGAAAGAGTGCCGGCTTGCAAGTTGGCTTTAGCCATGCAGAAGGCGATGTAATAATTACCATGGATGCCGACTTACAGGATTCGCCTGATGAAATTCCCGGCTTGTATAAAATGATAACTGAAGAAGGGTTTGATTTGGTAAGCGGCTGGAAGCAAAAACGTTTCGACCCGATTACAAAAACAATTCCTACAAAAATTTATAACGGAGCCACCCGCGCCATGACCGGCATTAAACTGCACGACATGAACTGCGGTTTGAAAGCATATAAGAATGAAGTGGTGAAGAGTGTAGAAGTTTATGGAGAAATGCACCGTTACATTCCAGTGTTGGCTAAGAAGGCGGGCTACTCAAACATCGGGGAGAAAGTAGTGCAACATCAAGCACGTAAATATGGTGTTACAAAATTTGGAATGGAAAGATTCCTTTACGGTTTTCTCGATTTGCTTTCTGTTTCATTCATGACACGGTTTGCCAATCGCCCGATGCATATTTTTGGCGGGTTTGGTGTATTAAGTTTCTTTATCGGCTTTTGTATCATTCTAGAATTAACTATCGAGAAATTTGTGTTCATGCAATTTCACATGACCGATAGGCCTTTGTTCTATCTTGGTCTAGTTTCGCTGGTAATTGGTGTGCAACTTTTTGTAGCCGGTTTCCTTGGCGAGTTGGTTTCGCGCAAAGCAGCAGACAGAAATCATTACGATATTTCGAAGTACGCGAACATCAGCAAATGAAAGTAATCATCCTAGGTTCTGCTCACCCACTTCGCGGTGGCTTGGCTACATACAACGAACGTTTAGCGCGCGAGTTTATCCGTCAAGGTCACAGCGTTCAGGTTTACACTTTTAGTTTGCAATACCCTGAATTTTTATTCCCCGGCACTTCGCAATACAGCGATGCTCCCGCACCAGATGATTTGTATATCCATGTAAAAGTAAATTCCATCAATCCATTCAACTGGTATAAGATTGGGAAAGAAATTGCCAACCTGAATGCTGACTTGATGATTGTGAAATTTTGGTTGCCATTTATGGGACCAAGCTTGGGAAAGATTTCGCGAATTGTAAAGAAGAACGGGAAAACAAAAGTGATTTCTATTCTGGATAATATCATTCCTCATGAAAAAAGAATTGGCGATTTTGTTTTGGCCAAGTATTTTGTGAACAGCGTAGATGGTTTTATAGCCATGAGCGAATCGGTGTTGACCGACTTAAATAAATTCGACTCCACAAAGCCGAAGCTTTTTTCTCCGCATCCTCTGTTCGATAATTTTGGAGCCGCTATTACTAAAACCGAAGCCTACGAAAAACTCGGACTTGCTATTAACGAAGAATACATTCTCTTCTTCGGTTTCATTCGCGATTACAAAGGGTTGGATTTATTGCTGCACGCTATGGCAGATGAGCGCGTTAGGAACCTAAATATGAAACTTATAGTTGCGGGAGAATTTTATACAGATAGTAAACCGTATGCAGATATAATTCAGCACCTCGGCATTCGCGATAAGCTGATTTTAAAAACTGATTTTATTCCCGATAACGAAGTGCGCAATTATTTCTGCGCTGCTGATATGGTTGTGCAGCCTTATAAACATGCTACGCAAAGCGGAGTAACGCAAATCTGTTATCATTTCGATAGACCGATGCTCGTTACAAACGTTGGCGGCTTACCCGAAATTGTGCCCAATGGTAAAGTAGGCTTTGTGGTAGAACCCAATCCAATAGCTATTGCCGATGCGCTGGTTGATTTTTATTCTAATCATCGTGAGTTTGTAATGCGTGACAACATTAAAGTGGAGAAGAAGAAATATGCCTGGAGTGCCATGCTGGATAAAATTTTTGAAGTAGCTGCGCAGGTTCATTTATAATTTTTATTTAGCACTATGATTTATCGCAGTAAAGCTCCTCTTCGTCTTGGTTTAGCCGGTGGCGGAACCGATGTTTCGCCTTATGCCGATTTATATGGCGGTGCTATCCTCAACATTACTATTGGTATGTATGCTTATGCTACTATTAAACCATTGACAGGTAAAAAAATTCGCATTAAGGCGATGGATAGAAACGAAGAAGTAATTGTTGATGCTAAAAAGCAATTAACCATAAACGGCAAACTGGATTTAGCGAAAGGCGTTTACAACCGGGTGGTGAAAGAATTTGTAAAAAAACCTTTAGCGTTTGAATTGACTACTCATGTAGATGCTCCTCCGGGTTCTGGTCTTGGTTCTTCGTCTACACTTGTAGTGGCTATTCTTGGAGCTTTCGTGGAGTGGCTTAAACTTCCGTTAGGGGAATATGATATTGCACAACTGGCTTATAAAATTGAGCGCGAAGATTTGAAGATGCACGGTGGCCGGCAAGACCAATATGCTGCCACTTTTGGTGGAGTTAATTACATGGAGTTTTACGCTAACGATAAAGTAATTGTAAACCCGCTACGAGTAAAAGATAAATGGCTACACGAGTTGGAGAACAATCTCATTTTATTTTTTACAGAAACTTCCCGCCTTTCGTCTTCTATTATTGCCAAGCAATCGGAGAATGTAAAGAAGAAGAATACAAAATCGCTTGATGCTATGCATAACTTAAAAGAGCAGAGCGTAAAAATGAAAGAAGCTTTGTTGAAAGGCGATATTGATGGTATTGGAAAAATTCTTCATCACAGTTGGCAACATAAGAGCGCGATGGCAGAAGGCATCAGCAATCCACAATTGGAAAATATTTACACCACTGCGCTTAAAGCTGGTGCTACCGGTGGCAAAATATCGGGTGCAGGCGGGGGTGGCTTTATGGTTTTTTATGCACCTTACAACAATAAATTTAAAGTTATTGAAGCCTTAAATAAATTAGGGGGACGTGTAGTGCGTTACAACTTTACAGAACAAGGGCTTACCAGCTGGACAATCTAAATAAATCTGAAAAGTCCCTAAGTTTTCAGAAGTTTGCACCAATGAGCAAAATCAAATCCATTATTACATCTTCAATTGAAGTCAAAAACAAAATTTTGACTGATGAGTTTTTTATAAAGCGAATTGAAGAAGTTTCTGACCTTATTGCCAACGCTTTTGAAAACGGACATCGCTTGTATTTATGCGGCAATGGTGGTAGCGCAGCCGATGCACAACATTTGGCAGCAGAGTTTACCGGCCGCTTTTATAGCGATAGAGAACCGCTTCCTGCAGAAGCATTGCATGTAAATACTTCGTTTCTTACAGCAGTAGCAAACGATTACAGCTATGACCAAATTTATGAGCGAGCCATTAAAGCGCACGGAAGAAAAGGCGATGTGTTGATTGGTATTTCTACTTCGGGCAATTCAAAAAATATTTTGCTGGCACAGATAGAAGCTAAGCAACGAGGCATGCACGTAATCTCTTTTACAGGAGTAAGCGGAGGCAAAATGAAGGACAGTTGCGATTATCTTTTTAATGTGCCAAGCACCGATACTCCGCGTATTCAGGAATCTCATATTCTTATCGGACACATCATTTGCCAGCTGGTAGAAGAGCAACTCTTTACTGAAAAATAAATTCTCTTGCATCTGCAGCCCTCAATCGTGAATCAGCAGTCTTCATATCCCGCCATTATTCTTGCCGGTGGTTTTGGAACGCGCTTGAAAAGCGTAATCAATGATTTGCCAAAGCCAATGGCAATGATAAACGGCAAACCGTTCTTGCATTATGTGTTCTTGTATCTTACCAAACAAAGAATCAGCAAAGCCATTCTTTCGGTTGGCTACAAAGCATCTATTATTGAAGCATACTTTGGTGATAAGTATTTGGATGTAGATATAGTTTATAGCAAGGAAGAAGAACCGCTGGGCACCGGTGGTGGAATTAAAAAGGCATTTCAACTTGTTGAAGATTTTGCTTTTGTATTAAATGGTGATACCTTTTTTGATATTGATTTAAAAACGCTGGAAGAATTTCATTCAATCACACCAACCGATATTTCATTGGCATTAAAACCGATGCAAAACTTTGATAGATACGGCACAGTTGAAATGAAAGGCGAACGAATTATAAAGTTTGAAGAGAAGAAGCCAGTAGAAAATGGCTTAATAAACGGGGGAGTCTATTTTCTAAACAAGGAAATGCTCGACAGAGTAGAAGCCGAAAAATTTTCTTTTGAAAAAGATGTGTTAGAGAAGTATGTGAGTATCAGGCAGATTAACGGCAAAACTTTCAATAACTATTTCATTGATATTGGAATACCGGAAGATTATGCCAAGGCGCAGATCGATTTTAAAAATATGTTTGGATGAAATTGAGTGAACTTTCTATAGACAAAACCTGGACGCTCTTTCTCGACCGCGATGGCGTAATAAATCTGCATTATCCAAGCGATTATGTAAAGAAATGGGACGAGTTTTATTTTTTAGAGGATGTATTAGATGCTATGAAAAGTCTCTCCGCCATATTCAAACGAATAGTTATTGTAACCAATCAGCAGGGAGTAGGTAAGGGTTTAATGAGCCAAGAAGATTTGCAATTGATACATGATGAAATGCTGAAGGAGGTGCGCAAGTCCGGAGGAAGAATTCACGCCATTTATGCAGCCACTGACTTAATTGCAAACGACACACAACAATTGCGCAAGCCCAACATTGGCATGGCATTAAAAGCAAAAAAAGATTTTGTAGAAATAGATTTCTCTAAATCCATTATGGTTGGCGATACCGGTAGCGATATGCAGTTTGGTAAAAACGCGGGAATGTTTACCGTGTTTGTTGGCGATGATTCTAAAATTAAAGAAGAAGAAAAAATCTTAGTTGATTTTCACTGCGAATCGTTAGTTGAGTTTGCTAATTCTTTACATTAGCATAAACCTTCAATCCTTCTTCCAAACATTTTATTGCGGCTGTCAAATCATCGGTATTCAACACATAAGCAATACGAACTTGATTTTTTCCTGAAGCAGTGGTAGAATAAAAGCCAGAAGCCGGAGCCATCATTACTGTAGCATTGTTGTAGGAGAAATCTTCCAGCATCCATTGGCAAAACACATCAGTATCTTTTACCGGTAACGATGCTACCGCATAAAATGCACCACCTGGGTTTGGGCAAACTACACCCGGAATTTTATTGAGCAATTCCACCATTACATCTCTACGCTTTTGGTATTCGGCAACAATGCCATCGTAATAATCTTTACCTAGGTCGAATAAATTTTCTCCTGCAATTTGACCGAGTGAGTTGGGAGAAAGACGCGCTTGCCCGAATTTAAGAGCCGAAGCCAACACTTCTTTATTGCGCGTTACTATAGCACCAATCCGCGCACCACAGGCAGAAAAGCGTTTTGAAATAGAATCGAAAACTATAACGTGTTCGTTCATTCCTTCTAAATTCAGAGCACTGTAAAATTCTTTACCACCGTATAGAAACTCGCGGTAAACTTCATCTACAAACAGAAACAGATCATGCTTTAAACAAATTTCGCGCAGCACTAACAATTCTTCTTTGCTGTATAAGTATCCGGTTGGGTTATTCGGATTGCAAATAAGGATGGCTTTTGTTTTAGCGGTAATCGCTTTCTCGAAATCTTCTATTGGAGGAAGTGCAAAGCCGGTTTCGATGGAAGTAGGTATTGGTTTTACTTTAATTTTTCCAACGGTGGCGAAGCCGATGTAGTTCGCATACATAGGTTCTGGGATAATAATTTCATCACCTTCATCTAAACAACTTAACATACCAAACGAAAGGGCTTCACTGGCACCTTCGGTAATCATAAAATTGGAGGCATCAACCGCTATTCCGGCTTTATTGTAATACTCTGCAAACTTTTTGCGGTACGATTCAATGCCATTACTTGGGCAATACTCCAACACTTTTACATGGAGGTTTCTCAATTTCTCCCAAAACTGCGGAGGCGTTTCTAAATCGGGCTGACCAATGTTGAGGTGATAAACTTTCAAGCCTTTCTTTTTTGCGCCATCTGCAAACGGAACAAGTTTACGAATAGGAGAGGCGGGCATTTCTAATCCTTTATTGGAAACCTTAGGCATGAGATATAATTTAAATATCGTGAACGGTGCGAATAAAACAAAAATGCTCCGTTTGGTGAACGGAGCATTTCGATTGTTGTTTTTATGTTTTTAATTCTTTGGAGAAAGCAGGCTTGGCTGTTCTAGCGGAACAGATTTCTCCGGTTCTGCTTTCACTACTTCACCTTTTATAGTAATAATTTTGTTTGGTTCATCAGCATTAGAAGTAATAGTGATGGTTTTGGTAAACGAACCCGGTCTGCCTTGTGTGTTATAGGTAACTAGTATAGTCGCCTCTTTGCCAGGAAGAACAGGCTCTTTCGGCCAGCTTGGTGTAGTGCAACCGCAACTGGCGCGAACGTTTGAAAGTATCAAAGGCTCTTTACCGGTGTTGTTGAATTTGAACTCGTGAGTTACTTGCGGACCTTCAGGTATTTCCTTAAAGTCATAGCTTTCTTCTTTAAAATTCAATTTAGCAGCGTTAGGATTAGGAGGTGTATCTGCCTTTTTTTCTTCTGCCTTTGGACCAACCGTAGCCGGTGTACCATGGTTGTGTCCATCATGCGAATGGTCAACAGTTTGTGCGGAAAGAATACCTGCACATGCTACAGATAAAATAATAGTGAAAATCTTTTTCATAATGCTTTTGATTTATGCTTCAAAAATAAGAGGCAGAACCACTTCTACATGTTTTTTTTCAATTAAGCTATGGCCGGTTAACAAGTTTTAAAATTAGAGGCTTTAAATATCGCCCAACACAGGTCGCAATAAAACTTCTTCTACCACTGTGTTTTCTGAAAGATTATAAATATCCCAAACGGTTTGTGCTATATCTTCAGGCTTCATCAATCGCTCTTCGGGTAAGTTGCTTCCTTTCCATGAATCTGTATAAGTAGCTCCTGCTACAAGCGCGGTTACTTTAATACGGTGTTCTTTTAATTCTTCGCGCAGGGCTTTTGATAAACCGAGTAAGGCAAACTTAGATATGGAATACGAGCCGCCATTAGGGTAGGCTTGAATACTGGCTACGGAACAGAGATTAAAAATATGTCCGCTCTTCTTCTCTATCATTTTAGGCAATAACATTCGGCTCAAATAATACGCACTGTAAAGATTTGTTTCTATCAGTTTTTCTAAAACTCCATCGTCTTCATTAATAACCTGACCGGGAATAAAAACACCCGCGTTGTTGACAATAATATCTACCGCACCAAATTCCGTGTTTACTTTATCCGCAAAGGCTCTTAGTTCTTCTTTCTTGCTTACATCGCAAACAAAAGTAATGAAGGACGAGGGACGAGGGACGAGGGACAAAGTGAGCGCGTCTAAATCTTTCTTTGTTCTGGCGCATAAAGCCAAATCCCAACCTTCACTAGCAAATTTTTCGGCAATGGCGCGACCAATTCCTTTGGTAGCACCGGTTATTACAATCCTCTTATTCATGGTGGCAAACTTATAGTTTTATAATGCAGGGATGCAGAGAGCTAAACTTTAAAGTCGTTTATTGCATGCACCAACACATCTACCCCGCTTTCAGGCATAGCATTATAAATAGATGCCCGGAAACCTCCTACACTGCGGTGACCTTCAATACCAACTATTCCTTTTGCCAGAGTGTATTCTGCAAACTTCTTTTCCAGTGATTTATCTTTCATGGTAAAGCATACGTTCATCACCGAGCGATCTTCTTTAGCTACATTACCGGTAAACAAACTGCTATTATCAATAGCATCATAAAGCTTTTTTGCTTTGCGTGCGTTGCGTTCTTCAATTGTTTTTATTCCTTCTTTTTTAATCCATTGTAAGGTGAGGTAAGAAACATATACTGCAAACACAGATGGCGTGTTGAGCATACTTTCCTTTTCAATATGCAGGCGGTAGTCTAACATGCGTGGAATCTTTCTATCTACCTTACCCAAGATATTTTTGTTGACTACCACAATAGTTACACCCGCTGCTCCGGCATTCTTTTGTGCAGCTGCGTAGATTAAATCAAACTGATTGTAATCGAGCTGGCGCGAAAAAATATCACTGCTCATGTCGCAAACAACGGAATAATTAGTGAGTAGTGATTGGTGATTAGCGAAATTCAATTGCGTTCCGTAAATAGTATTGTTAGAAGTAACATGTACGTATTTAGAATCAGACGCAATAGAAATTTCTTTAGGTATATGGTTGTAGTTCGTATCCTTCGAAGAACAAGCGATGTGAACCTTACCAAACAATTTGGCTTCCTCAATAGCACCATGCGCCCAAGTGCCGGTATCGAAGTAAGAAGCGGTTTCACTTTCGTTCAGCAAATTCATAGGCACCATGTGAAACTGTGATAAACCGCCTCCGTGCAAAAACAAAACTTCGCGGTCATCATTTAACTGCATTAGTTCACGAACTAAGCCACGGGCATCGTCCATAATTTTCACAAACTCTTTGCTGCGGTGCGATACTTCCAGAATGCTTAACCCTGTTCCTGCAAAATCTTTAACTGCTTCCTGTGCTTGTTGTATAACCTCCTGTGGCAGAATAGCCGGGCCGGCATAAAAATTTGTTTTGTTCATAGGGCAAACATAAAAAAACAAAAAAGGCAACCCGAACGAGTTGCCTTTTTTATTAATTCTACTTGATGCTTAACTGTATTTCTTGATATAAGAATCATCATCAACAATATTGCGAAGACCGCTTAGGTTTTTAACCACGCTGCTGTCCATCATTTTATCGCCATACTGTAAAATAAAACCGCCAATAATGCTTTCGTCAATTACTTCTTTCAATTCAATTTCGCCTAACTTCTCCTTTGTTTTTAAAGCCGCAAGAATGCTTTGAACCAAGCCCGCATCTAACTTTACAGCCGATGTAAGAGTAACCGGTGTGATATTCTTAATTACATTGTATTGAAGA
>CAMBIM010000027.1 GCA_945867505.1 Chitinophaga pinensis | reverse complement strand
CACCGGCAACAGATACTTGCGGAACGCTTTTCTTCTCGGAATATGTAGAAGGAACTGCCAACAATAAGTTTTTAGAAATTTATAATCCATTAGCTACTACGGTAGATTTAGCTGGCTACAAAGTTCAATCGTATATTAACGGAAGCACTAGTGCAGGAACTACTTTTAACTTAAGCGGAACAATTGCTGCAGGCGATGTATACGTAATTGCTGCATCTCAGGCAGATAGTGTATTGAAATTATTGGCGGATACTTCAAGTAGCGTAACTAACTTTAATGGTAACGATGCCATTGCTTTATTGTATGGTACTGATACCTTAGATGTAGTTGGTGTAATTGGTATAGATCCAGGTGGAGCAGGTTGGACAGTAGGTAGCGGAACTACAAACAACCATACCTTGGTTCGCCAGTCAAGCGTTAAAAAGGGAAATGCTAATTGGTCAGTAGCTGTTGGTCAATGGACTAGCTTCCCACAAGACACCGTTTTCTTAGGCACACATACCGGTCCAATAAACGTAAATGCCTGTGCGCTTACACCTATTCAGGTTGGAATTCAAAATATTTCCAGCGATAACATTTCGCGCATTTATCCTAATCCAAACAATGGAACTTTTGTAATTGAGTTGAAGGACTACACTGCCAATGTAGAAGTAGCCTTATATGACCTTACGGGTAGAATAGTGTACTACGCAAAAGAAACTTCTAACCTCATTAACGTTAACCTAAACCAAGTAAATTCAGGAATGTATTTGGTAGAAGTTAAATCGGGCAACTTAGTTTCAAGAAGCAGAGTTTCCGTTCAGCAGTAAAATTATTTTTACTGTAGTGTTATCAATTTGGTTTTGTAGAAACTATGAATATATTTGCGCTCCCAAAAAATAAATGATTTATGCCTAAAATGAAAACAAATTCCGGAGCTAAGAAGAGATTCAAAGTAACCGGGTCAGGTAAAATAAAGCGCGGAAAAGCATACAAACGCCACCTGCTGGGTAGTAAGAGCAAGAAAAGAAAAGAAGAACTTGCCAAGTCAACTGTAGTTCATAAGAGCGATGAGCATCGCGTAAAACTGATGCTTGGTTTAGCTTGATATTTTGACCCTGTATTTGTAAACTGAAAAAATTAAAACACGATGCCACGTTCAACCAATGCCGTTGCCAGCAGAAAGAGAAGAAAGAAGATATTAGATAAAGCCAAAGGCTATTTTCTTAGCCGTAGTAAAGTATATACCGTAGCTAAAAATGCCGTTGAAAAAGCAGGGGTTTACTCTTACGTAGGTCGTAAATTAAAGAAACGCGATTATCGCGCTCTTTGGATTACCCGTATTAACGCAGCAGTGCGGGAAGAAGGTTTGACTTATTCAAGATTTATCAATAAACTTGCTTCAGCAAACATCGAATTGAATCGTAAAGTTCTTGCCGATTTGGCACTTAACAACCCGGAAGCATTCAAGGCGGTTGTAGGTAAAGTAAAATAGATTCCAACTTTTAGTGTTTTCATAGGTTCAAAGTTGGTCGTTCGCAAGAGCGACCACTTTGTTTTTTGGGAAGCTCTAATCTTCCATATAAGGGGTCAAATATTTCTCTCTCCGTTTCGACTTAATGAAAGATGCTACAAATCATCTTAGCATTTCACTTACTCTGATACATTTGCATATCCATGTCTGAAACTGTAGAGCCTGCCAAAAAGAAACTGATAAGCCGTAAAGAAATTGTTGATGCGCTGCGCATTTATCGTTTTATTCTTCCCTACAAATGGCAGTTTATAATTGGTATGGTTTGCTTAGTGGTGAGCACGGGTGTGGTCAGCTTTATTCCCGGTGGCTTTGGTAAACTGGTCGATGCGGCAAGCCCAGCAAAAGAAGTTATTGTAAAGATTGGCGAAGAAGTTAAATCAGCAGCTACTGCTGAAGAAAAAGTAGTGCAGATAACTGCATTGGTAGGACGTTATACTTCAGAAATTTCCCCTGAAAAGCTTAAAGAGATTGGATTGATATTGGGCATTGTGCTGCTAATACAAGCCGTGCTTTCTTTCTTCCGTATTTATCTATTTGAGTATGTAAGCCAGAATGCGATGAGTGCTATTCGCAGGTCGCTTTACGAAAAAATAGTAACCCTGCCCATTCAATTCTTTGAAGAAAACCGAGTAGGTAATTTGACTTCAAGAATCTCCAGCGATGTTACACAGCTACAAGATGCACTGACTAATCAACTTGCCTTTTTTGTAAGGCAATTGGTGTTGCCTATTGTTTGTATCCCTTTCATACTTGCTGTATCTGTAAAACTAACGATGATAATTCTTGCGTTGCTTCCGGTACTGGTAATAGCAGCAGTTATTTTCGGAAGATTTATTCGAAAAGTTTCGCGCAAAGCTCAGGATGAATTAGCCGAAAGTAACACTATAGTAGAAGAAACATTCACCGCCATTGATGTAGTAAAAGCATTCACCAACGAAGCCTATGAAACCAGAAGATATTCGAAAATAAGCGAGCGGGTATCGGCAATAGGTATGTATGCGGCTAAGTATCGCGCAGGGTTCGTATCATTTATCATCTTTGCCATGTTTGGTGCTATTGTGTTTATTGTTTATGCGGGGTTGAATGAAGTATCGCAAGGAAAAATTTCGATGGGCGATTTAATTCAGTTCTTTCTGTTAACCATATTTATCGGTAGTTCTTTAGCCGGTTTGAGCGAGAGTTATACGGTGCTGCAAAAAACTATTGGTGCATCGGAAAGAATAAATGAAATACTTGGCGAAAAAAGCGAGGTGAATATAACTGATGAGCGTCTTTCTTCTCCGGTAAAAGGCGAAGTAGAATTTAAGGGCGTTCACTTTGCTTATCCATCGCGTAAAGATACATTGCTTTTTAATGACTTAAGTTTTACAGTAGAAGCAGGGCAGAAAATTGCCTTGGTAGGACCTAGCGGTTCGGGAAAATCAACTATCATTAAGCTGTTGAGCGGACTTTATCCTTTTAGCCAAGGAAATATTCTAATTGATGGGAAAGGAATTCGCGATTACAACATTACAGCTCTGCGCAAAAACTTCGGTACGGTGCCGCAAGATACTATACTGTTTGGTGGAACTATTCGCGAGAACATTGCTTACGGTAAAACAAATGCTACCGATGAGGAAATAATTAACGCAGCCCGTAAAGCAAATGCGTTGAACTTTATTGAAGGGTTTCCCGAGAAGTTTGATACGATTGTAGGGGAACGCGGTGTAAAAATATCGGGCGGCCAGAAACAACGTATTGCTATTGCCCGTGCTATTCTGCGTGACCCCAAAATTTTGATTCTCGATGAAGCAACTTCTGCACTCGACTCTGAAAGCGAGAATCTGGTGAAGGAAGCGTTGAACGAGTTAATGAAGAACAGAACAACATTTATTATTGCGCACCGTTTATCTACTATTCGCGAAGCCGATGTAATATTGGTTATCAATAAAGGAAAGATTGTTGAACAAGGAACGCACGAGGAGTTGAGCAAAATGAATGATGGGCTATACTCGAACTTGCTTAAGCTTCAATACGATTTAGAGTAATGAAAATTTCAGCATCTATTTATTCCAGTAAAGATAAATCGCCCGAACAATTGGTTCGCGATTTGGATGAGCACGAAATAGATATGCTGCATGTAGACTGCTCAGATAACGAAAAAGTATTTGCTGACATTATAAGCATTCGAAAAATTTCATCTACACCAATTGACTTGCACATTATATCTTCTGAACCGGGAAAATACTTTAAGCAGATTGAAGAGTTAAAAATTGAGTATACAAGTTTTCAGTATGAGAACCTGAAACAACTCCCTGTTTTGCCAAAGAGTTCAACGACAAAATTTGGCCTTTCCATTTCATCGGCAACAAGCGTTGATGTTATAGACAAGCTAAACGTCTTCTCCTTCGAAGAGGATTTAGGAGAGGCGACTTTTTCTTTTGTAATGATGATGAGCACTGTGCCGGGACAAAGCGGTGGTTCATTTAATCGCGACAGCTTTCAAAAGATTATTGAGTTTAAGAACCGCTACCCTAAAATACGCGTGCATGTGGATGGTGGAGTGAATGATGAAATTGCCTATATTCTTCGTTTGCTTGGGGTAAATGTAATTGTGAGCGGAAGTTATTTGATGAATCATTCATCGTTAAGTGAAGGAATGTTGAGTTTCCATAAAGCGCCAAGCGAGCATAAAAGCTTTCGCGTTTCAGAATTTGCTACACCTGCCAAGTTTCTTCCTGTTTTAAAACAAAGTGAAATTGATTTCAAAACTATTTTGCAAACCATTGAAAAGTTTGCGCTCGGTTTTGTTTTAGTAACTGATGAAGAAGGAAAACTGACCGGAGTAGTCAGCAATGCTGATGTGCGAAGAGGTTTGCTGAAAAGCTTAGATGATTTGAATTCAACAAAAGCAGAAGCGGTTATCAATAAAAAACCAATCAGCATTTTGGAGAATGCCACTGTTGCAGATATCGTTCACCAGGTCAACGAGCTAAACTTTATTGTTCTATTTTTGCCAGTAGTTGACGAACAAAATATTTTAAAAGGGGCAGTTTTGCTCAATAATTTAACCCGCGTTTAATGATAGTCCATTTAAATAAAAGTATTACCAAAGAGCAGGCGCAGCAACTGGCCGAAAAGTATCAAAGCATTCTGCTGGAGAATGGGAAATTAGTTTTGGTTACGCCATCTAAACTAAAAACTACTGACGATGAATTGAAAAAAGTAGCTGACGAAATTTTTGTTGCTGATAGTGATATTCAATTAGCCAGCAAGAATTATATAGTCACAAAGCGTGAAGTGAAACTGGGCGATGTTACTGTTGGCGGCAGCACCAACAACACAGTGGTTATCACCGGTCCCTGTTCAGCAGAGAGCGAAGAACAAATAGAAAGTGCTGCTCAACTTTGTTTGGAGTTGGGAGTAAAAGTTCTTCGTGCCGGTGCATATAAGCCGCGCACTTCACCATATACTTTTCAGGGCCTTGGCTTAGAAGGATTGAAACTGCTTGACAAGATGCGCAGTAAATACGGCCTGCAAATTATTACCGAAGTGCGCGACAGCACACATGTAGATGAGATAATTGAGTATGCTGATATTATTCAGATAGGAGCGAAGAGCATGTATGACCACGGTATCTTGCGTAAGTGTGGTAAATCGAAAAAGCCGATTTTATTGAAACGTGGTTTTGGAACCACACTGCAAGAGTTTGTTCAAAGTGCCGAGTTTATTTTGAGCGGAGGCAATGCAAATGTGATGCTTTGCGAAAGAGGAATAAGAACCTTTGAAACCAAAACAAGATTCACACTTGATTTATGTGGTGTGGCCTGGTTAAAGCAGAACACCAATCTTCCAATAGTTCTTGACCCGAGCCATGCCATAGGCTATGCTTATGGAGTAGCCGATTTATCACGGGCCTGTGTGGCTATGGGTATTGATGGTTTGTTGATTGAAAGCCACCCAAACCCTAAAGTAGCGAAGAGCGATGCCGACCAGCAATTAAATTTTGATGAGTTTAGAAAGCTGTATGCAAGTTTACAAACCGTGGCAAATGCTGTTGGTTATAAAGTAGTTTAATCAATGGAAAAATACGAACAACGCGGAGTTTCAGCAGGCAAAGAAGAAGTTCATGCTGCTGTAAAAGATTTGTATCACGGGCTTTATCCAAAAGCCTTCTGCAAAATATATCCTGATTATTTGGGAGGTGATGATGCCTTTTGCAATGTAATGAGCAGCGATGGCAGCGGCACTAAATCTATTCTGGCGTATTTGTATTGGAAAGAAACAGGTGATATTTCTGTATGGAAGGGAATTGCACAAGATGCGATGGTGATGAACCTGGATGATTTGCTTTGTGTGGGTGCTATTGACAATTTTCTATATACCTCCATTATTAACCGCAACAAGAATTTAATTACCGGGGAAGTAATTGCGGAAATAATAAAAGGCAGCAAAGAGTTTATTGAGCGCATGAATGATTATGGTGTTCGTATTCATCAGATGGGAGGGGAGACTGCCGACCTTGGCGATTGTGTGCGCACCACTACTGTGGATGCTACCATGACAGTGCGGATGAAAAAAGAAAATCTAATTCTCACGCAAAATATTAAACCGGGAAACGTAATTATTGGTTTAGCCAGTTATGGCAAAGCTACTTACGAGGATGAATACAACAGCGGCATCAGCAGCAACGGTTTAACTTCTGCCCGCCACGATTTGTTGGCTAAGATTTATGCTGAAAATTACCCTGAAACCTTTGATGCTTCAATAAATTCTTCATTGGTTTATTCTGGAAGTAAGAAACTAACTGATGCTTTGGAGGGAACTCCGCTTAACATTGGCAAGGCCGTTCTTTCACCTACAAGAACCTATACACCGGTTATTAAAAAAGTATTAGAAGAAATTCCGGGGCAAGTTAACGGAATTGTAAACTGCACCGGTGGTGCGCATACTAAGGTGCTACACTACATAGAAAGTCTTCGTATTGTAAAAAACAATCTTCTTCCTATTCCACCGCTTTTCAATTTGATTCAAGAAGAATCTAAAACTGATTGGAAAGAAATGTTCAAGGTACTCAACTGCGGAACACGTCTCGAAATTTATGTAGACGAAAAGTATGCTTCACTTATTATTGATGTTGCAAAATCATTCGGCATTGCTGCACAGGTAATTGGCTATTTAGAAGCTAATGAAAAGAATGAGGTAATTCTGAAAAGCCAACATGGCGAATTTCATTACAACTAAGTAATACTCATAACTAAAGCTTAATTTATTGAAAATTTTTCGTGTAATACACGCAACCTATTATTTATGTGTATCTTCTTGCAACGAGGTTTTATGTTCAGGTAAAAGATTTAATTATTTTAGTCGGTAACAGAACCTCAATCAGTTTTTACTACAAATACCCCTTATGAAGAAAATTTTACTTTTTGCTGTTGCTTCTTACATAACAATTGCCGCCAATGCGCAATGTGCTACCAATATTGATTTTAACAGCTGGCAGATAGGCGGACAGCCCAGCAATGGAAATTGGAATGTTCAAGGTGGAGGCTCTCAAGTTTACCAATCAGTGAATGGGGACCCTGCTTTTTTTATTTCTCCTTTTAACATGATGAACGTTCACGTATCGGGCTCTTTTAGAACTACCGATGGTGATGAGGATTGGATGGGATTTGTATTTAGTTATTTAGATCCACTAACACCAACTAATAATTTTGATTGTTGGCTTTACGATTGGAAACAACGACAACAAAATGGTGCATCAAGCGGGATGGCATTAAGTAGACTAAATGGAGTTATTCCACCGGCAAATTATACAGCGCAGTTTTGGAACCATCAAAACTCCCCGGAGTTTACGGTTGTTCAAAATAATTTTGGTAGTGCGGGTTGGAATCAAGGAACTAACCATTCTTTCGATTTATATTTAACCTATACAAAGGCTGAAATTTGGGTTGATGGTGTTCAGAAATTTGATTGGCAAGATTGTTACAAGCCCGGAAGATTTGGATTCTATAACTATTCGCAAAGCGATTGTATCTACAGCAATTTTCAATACAGTTTATTTATAGATTTTCTCTACTCCCCTCAAGTTTGTGTTGGCAGTTCTGCCTTCTTTAATTTTATAGACCCCTGCGTAACTACTCTTGGTCAATACCAAAGTTTAACATGGAATTTTGGCGATGGGCAATCAACCGTTATAAACAGCCCTAGTTTAGCCAATGTAAACGTAACGCATAACTACGCAAGCCCTGGCAATTATACCGCCACATTAACCGTAGTAGACGGCAACGGATGTACCGCCACCTCTAACCATGTTGTGGATGTTAGAAACCCTATTACTGTAACCGCTGTACCCACGCAACCTTTATGTAACGGAGCCAGTAACGGGGGCATTGCCTTAACCACTGCCGGAGGGTTTGGTGGATATACCTATAATTGGAGCAATGCGACTAACGGATCTACACTAGTGGGTGCTGTTGCCGGTAC
This sequence comes from Chitinophaga pinensis, assembly GCA_945867505.1. Classification (GTDB taxonomy): domain Bacteria; phylum Bacteroidota; class Bacteroidia; order Chitinophagales; family LD1; genus Bog-950. Next base: position 12,581 of record CAMBIM010000027.1, on the reverse strand, counting down.
CTATGCGGTAACAGTTACTGATGGAGTATGTAATACAACGGCACAATACACGTTGAATCAACCAACAGCTTTAACTGCTACTACAGCACATACTGATGCACCGTGTGGAAGCAACGGAACTGCCACTATAACCGGAAGCGGAGGCACTCCCCCCTACAACGTAAACTGGGCGGGATTTCCGGCCACATCTGGTGTTCCATATTCTATGCCGGCTGGTACCTGGATAGCCGATTTTCACGATGCCAACAATTGTTCTGCACTTTTACAATATACAGAAACTATTGCATCGTTGCCTTGCGGTATTACATCTACAGTTTCAAAAACAAATGTAAGTTGCTGGGGAGGAACAAACGGAACGGCAACTCTCACTGTTACGGGCGTAACAGGAACCGCGGTTATTGTTTGGAATCCCGGAAACATTAACGGAACAAACGGAGTTCCTGTTACTGGTCTAGCATCGGGAACTTATACTTACAATTATAGCGATGGAAATGCATTACACGCCTTTTCGGGTAGTGTAACTATTACCCAACCAGGTGCTGCTATGGTGGCACAGCTAGCTACTACTGCCATTTCTTGCCCTGGTTCAAATACAGGGCAAGCAATAGCATCTGTTATTTCGGGGGGAACAAGTCCGTATAGTTATAACTGGAATCCTGCTCATGCCAATAACCCAGTGGTTACCGGCTTGCCGCCAGGGGCTATTAGCGTCACAGTAACTGATGCTTCAACCTGCACTGCCACTGCTACCGGTAGCGTGTCTGGGCTTGCGTCACTTTCTGCTACATTTACTACGGTAATAGATAGTTGCTATCGCTCCGGTAAAGGAAGTTCAATAGCACACGTAAGTGGCGGCACTGCTCCTTACACTTATGCTTGGAATAATTTTGATACCGATACTGCCAATCAAAATTTAATAGAAGGCACTTACACGCTTACAGTAACTGATTATAACGGTTGCAGTATTTCTGCAACCTCGGTCATAACCGGACCAACTGTTCCGTTTACCCGTTCATTTACTTCGCAGGATATTCTGTGTTTTGGGGCAGCTACAGGTAATTTTAATATTACTACAACTGGAGGAACTCCGGGTTATACTTACAGTTGGAATCCCGCTACTGTTTCGGGCAGTAACCCGACAGGTTTGGTTGCGGGTATTTACAATTTTACAGTAACCGATAACTATGGATGCACAGCTATTGGTACCGACACGCTTACGCAACCTGCCTCTGCATTAACCGCTACTACCTCGCATACGGATGTTACCTGTAACGGAGCAAACAACGGAACTATTACCATAACCGTTGGTGGCGGAACAGCTCCTTTCAGCTTTTTAGGAAATCCGGCACCAACAGGAACTACTACCATTCCTGGCTTGGCTCCTAACACGTATGCTGGAAATTTAACTGATGCTAATGGTTGTACGGTTGCTTTATCTGAAACTATTACACAACCTGCTGCATTTACTATTGGTGAGGCGCATATAAACGTGGCTTGTAATGGAGCAGCTACCGGTTCTATAACTATTACCCCTTCGGGCGGAGTGCCTAATTATACTTATGTATGGAATGGCGGAATTGTTACTACACAGAATAGAACCAACATTGCCGCTGGCGCGTATTCTGTAACAGCTACAGATAATAGTTTATGCACAGCATCAGTAAGTGTAAATATTACCGAGCCAACTATTTTGACTTTATCAGAAACTCATACTGATGTAGCTTGCAACGGAGCAAGCACCGGTTCTATTACACTCACTACTACAGGTGGCACAGCGCCAAATGGCTTTGTATGGAGCGATGGACCAACAACACAAAATCGCACCAATCTTGCAGCCGGAAATTATTCTGTAACGCTTACAGATAATAACCTTTGTTCTGCTTCGGTTTCAGCAATCATAACAGAGCCCACAGCATTAACATTAACCGAATTACATACCAATATACTTTGCAACGGAGCAAGCACCGGTTCTATTACACTTACTACTACCGGTGGAACTTTTCTAAATACCTTTTTATGGAATGATGGACCAACTACACAAGACCGCACCAACCTTGCCGTGGGAAGTTATTCTGTAACGCTTACCGATAATAATCTTTGCACTATTTCGGTTTCAGCAACTATTACAGAACCTGCGGCATTAACTGCCACCACCTCGCATACCAATGCTACTTGTAATGGAGCTACAGACGGAACTATTACTATAACCGTTGGTGGTGGTGTTGCGCCCTATAATTTTCTTGGTAACCCTGTTCCACCAGGCACAAACACCGTTCCCGGTTTAGCGTTAGGTAACTATGCAGGAAACTTAACTGATGCCAACGGTTGTTCAGTGGCGCTTAGCGAAACTATTACCGAACCAGCAGCACCGGTAATTAGTGTAACCGCAACCGATGCTTTATGTTTTGGTGGAAACGGAAGTGCCACAGCAAACCCTTCAGGAGGTGGCACATTTACTTATATTTGGAGCAATGGCGGTGGAAACAATCAAACTATTACACCACCGGCTGGAAGCTATACCGTATCTGCCAGCGATGCTAACTCTTGTAACCAAACAGCTTCATTTACTATTAATCAACCTACGGCTGTGGTTGTTCAGCCCGCACAAACTAACCCGCTATGTGCCGGTGCTACTACCGGAACCATAACCTTAACTGCCAGCGGTGGTAATGGAGCAACTTATACTTATGCTTGGACTCCAAATGTAAGCACTACTAATACGGCAACCGCACTTACAGCAGGTAGTTATGATATTATAGTTTCCGATGCTAATGCCTGCACTGCAGCACAAAACGTTGTGCTGATAGAGCCTACGGCTGTTAATGTAAATGCTACTGCTACCAGTGCGCTTTGCTTTGGCTCTGCTACCGGAGCAGTAAATGCAACTGCTACAGGCGGAGTTACCCCGTATAGTTTTTCAATGGGAGCGTTAACTTCTTCTACCGGTCAGTTTGCAAATATTGCAGCTGCTAATTATACAGTGGTGGTTACCGACAATAATACCTGCACCGCTTCTGCCGTAGTAACGGTAAATGAACCAACACAATTAACCGACATGCTGGTGGCTACCGATGTAAGCTGTTACCACTACACCGATGGTCAAATTGCGGTGACTGCCGCTGGTGGTTCTTCGGGTTATACTTATTCGCTTTCTACCGGAACGCAGAACAGCACCGGAACATTTACCGGTTTAAGCACCGGTAATTATTCGGTTACTATAACCGATGCCAACACTTGTTCTGTTACCGATGTGGCTGTTATAAATGAACCCGATTCTGTTACCCTAACCGTTACGCCTGACCCTGTTACGGTTAACTTGGGCGAGACTCTTCAGTTGCAAACTTCTACCAACCAAATCGGTAATATTACCTATAACTGGCTACCGGCTTTTGGTTTAAGCTGCTATGATTGTGCTGCACCGATTTTTAGCGGTAATTATTCTGTGGTATACACCGTTACTATGGCAACCGCTACCGGTTGCACCGGGAAAAGTACGGTAAACATTACACTTATTCCTAACTACGATGTATTTATTCCTAACGCCTTTACCCCTAATGGCGATGGCACAAACGACCACTGGCAACTGTTCGGAAATTTACCGGGCATTAAGCAAATAGAAGTAAAGGTGTTTAACCGCATTGGTGAGAAGGTGTTTGAAAGCACCGATATTAACTTTATGTGGGATGGAACTTACCAGGGAACTTTTGTGCCGGGCGTTTATGCTTACACCGCTAAATTTGTTTGGTTAAATAACCATAGCGATAACAGCTATAAAGGAACTATTACCTTGTTGAGGTAAGAACTTTAGATTTCACTAAAAGCGGGAATGGTTTGTAACAACTCTATTCCCTCTTTTAATTTGCAGCAGAAGTTTTTTTCTCCGTTAGTTACCCAAAGAAAATCTACGCGCAGCGAAAGATTGTAACGCGCTATTTGTGCAAATACTTTTTCGTCCAGTTTTTCTTCCGGTGCTTTGCATTCAATAATCATTTTGGGTTTACCATCATTGGCAAACACCACTACGTCAAACCGTTTTTGCAAGCCGTTTAGATCTATTCCGCGTTCAACGGCAATAAGGCTTTTAGGAAAACCTTTATCGTGAATTAAGTAATGAAGAATATGCTGGCGCACCCATTCTTCGGGCGTAAGCTGAACAAACTTTTTGCGCACTTCATCAAATATGAATTCTTTGCCCTCGCGCTCTTCGGTTCTAAAAGTATAGTTGCTAAAGATTACTTCGGTCATGTTTTTAACTTCGCCCCGAAAATAAAATCATTAAAATGTATTTTGCATTTGAAACAGTATAAGTTAGTTGTAGTGTGGTGTTATGTCACCCTGAACGGAGTAGAAGGGTTTGGGCAAAGGTGCTTCGACTCCGCTCAGCATGACACACTAATTTAACTTCAACTAACTTTAATTGTTTCGCTGTATAATATCTAACATCTATTTTATGAAAACGAAAGAAGAAATAGTAAACAACTGGCTACCTCGCTACACCGGCAGAGAGTTAAAGGACTTTGATAAATATATTCTGCTGACCAATTTTGATAATTATGTGTATCTGTTTGCTGAGTGGCATAATGTGCCAATAGTTGGTGCCGACCGCCCGATGATGAACGCTTCTGCAGATGGTATTACCATTATTAGTTTTGGAATGGGCAGCCCCAACGCAGCCACCATGATGGATTTGCTTTCTGCCATTGAACCTAAAGCAGTTTTGTTTTTAGGCAAATGCGGTGGCTTGAAAAAGAAAAGCGAGTTAGGCGATTTTATTTTGCCCATAGCCGCGGTGCGTGGGGAAGGAACATCGGATGATTATTTTCCAAAAGAAGTTCCCGCTCTTCCTTCCTTCGCTTTGCAAAAAGCTATCTCTACTACCATTCGCGATTACAATCAGGATTACTGGACGGGCACCGTTTATACCACCAACCGCAGAGTGTGGGAGTGGGACGAAAAGTTTAAAGAATACCTGCGCGAAATTAGGGTGATGGCCATTGATATGGAAACCGCAACCATTTTTATTACCGCGTTTAAAAATGAAATACCGGTGGGTGCTTTGTTGCTGGTTTCTGACCAACCGATGATTCCGCAAGGGGTAAAAACAGAGTTGAGCGATATTAAGGTGACTAAAGAATACGTTACTCAGCATGTAAAAATTGGTATTGATTCGCTTAAGCAATTGATTAACGATGGCCTTACCGTGAAACATTTGCGGTTTTAAACTATGGCAGCAGAAACATTCGAAAGTATTTCATCGGCTATTAAGGCGCGTAAATTTGCACCGGTATATTTTCTGTGTGGCGAAGAGGCATTTTTTATTGATGCCCTTGCCGATTTGATAGAAGTCAACGTGTTGAACGATATGGAAAAGGCGTTCAACCAAACCATTGCTTACGGCAAAGATTTATCGGCTCGTCAAATTATTGAAACCTGCGGTCGCCTGCCCATGATGGCGGAGAAGCAACTGGTAATTATTAAAGAAGCGCAGGCATTAAGCTTAAAGGCGGAAGACGAAGAACAGTATTTGCGTTATCTGAAGAATCCCGTTAAAACCACAGTGCTGGTTTTTGTATGGAAACACGGCAAGCCTGACGGACGAAAATCCTTCGGTAAAGAGATGACTAAAGTGGCTTCATATTACGAATCGAAACCGCTGTATGAAAATGCTGTAGCGCCTTGGGTAAAAAAATGGCTAAGTGAGCGTAAATTTAAAATAGAAGAGGAGGCGGCAGATTTGCTGGTGGAGTATACCGGCACCGAATTAAGCAAGGTGGCTAATGAGTTAGAGAAACTAATTATCAGTAAACAGCCCGGTGCTACTATTACTGTAGATGATGTAGCTACCGGTGTAGGCTTAACCAAAGAGTTTACGCCCTTTGAACTGAACAATGCGTTGGGGGCAAAGAACAAAACCAAGGCTTACCAAATTGTCAACTATTTTGTAGCCAACCCCAAAAGCGGACCGCTGGTAATGGTGGTGGCTACCATGCAAACGTATTTCAATAAACTTTACCTGGCGCATCATTTCCGCAACATGATGGATAAAGATTTGGCGGCTGCCATTAAGGTTAGCCCATTCTTTGTAAAAGATTATAAAACCGCTGCCCGTAATTTTACAGAACAGAAGATTGAGCAAATATTCTACCTGTTGGAAGAATACGACCTGCGAAGCAAAGGCGTAAACAACCACGGAGTTAAAGAAGGCGAGTTGATGAAAGAGTTGGTAGCGAAGATTTTGAATTGATAAATACTACATCTTTAATGCCAGCGTATTTGCTTAGTCGCAAAAAAAGCATCCCCAAAAATTAAGGGATGCTTTTTATTTTTAAAATACGAATCTTATTATGCCAGCCGGTTGAAATAAGTAATGAATTTCATTACCTCTCCAAGGTTGGTTACTTTTATTTTGCCCATCATAAACATCATTTGCGGGTTACCGCGACCAAGCTCTAAATCTTCATAGTCGCTGGCTTTAGCGGTAATAACGCAGCTTGCATCTCCATTCAGTCCGTCACTTACGGTTACTACTTTGTTCTTAATTTCGGCTGTAAACTCGCCACCGGTTTCGCCAGCTAATTTAAAGTGAAATACAGAAGCTGTGCTGTCATCTACTTTGTCAAGTTTTAAACGTTGAGGAAGAGAGTAGATAATCTCCTTTGCGGTTTTTGGAGTTGATTCCATTTTTCCATTTGTGTTTGGTGAAGAAATATTTTTTGAGTTTTCAGTTTCCAGTTTCGAGTTGCCAGTTGAAGCAGTCCCTTTTGTATTTTCTGCGGTCTGCGGTCTGGGGTCTGTCGTCTGTGCTTTCATATTCTTGTAAGCGCTTTCGTAATTCACTCCATCAATGGCAATTTTCGAAATTATCTCTTTCATAATTTCGGTAGTGCCGCCTACTATTGTTCCTACACGTGCATCGCGATAGCCGCGCTCAATAGGGTATTCGCTCATATAACCATAGCCGCCAAACATTTGCAGGCATTCATCGGCTACTCGTTTACCAAGTTCGGTGGCTTTCATCTTTGCCATGCTACATTCTTTTACAGCAAAAATGCCATTTGAAAATAAATCGCAGCAGTAGTAAACAAAGCGTTTGGTTATTTCTACTTCGGTAATCAGGTCTGCCATGGTGTGGCGCAGCACTTGATATTTCTCTATAGGTTTGCCGAACACAGTGCGTTCGTGCATGTATTTAAGCGTGTAATCAATAGCGCGCTCGCAACCGGCTACGCCCATTATGCCGGCTACTAATCTTTCTAACTGAAAACTTTCCATAATGTAGAAGAACCCTTGCCCTTCTTTACCTACCAAATTAGATACAGGAACTTTTACATTATCAAAAAACAGCTCACCGGTATCGCTGCTTTTCCAGCCCATCTTCTTCAACTTATTGGTTGTAAAGCCCGGAGTGCCCTGGTCAACCACAATTAAACTTACACCGGCTAAACCAGCGGCAGGGTCGGTTTTGCATGCAACGGTTACAAAGTTTCCGTAAACGCCATTGGTAATAAAAGTTTTGCTGCCGTTAATAATGTAGTAATCGCCTTCGCGAGTGGCGGTGCAGCGCAAAGCGGCTACATCGCTACCGGCACCGGGCTCGCTAATGGCTATACTACCCACCCATTTGCCTTCAATAGAGGGACGCAAATATTTTTCTTTTAACTCATAACTGCCTGCTAACAGAATGTGGTTAGTAGCCATATATTGATGAACGCTTACCGCACTGGCATAACCTGCGCAAGTGTTGTTGGCTAGTTCTTCCAGATAAACTACGGTGTGCCAAAAATCATTGTTCGTTCCTCCGTATTCTTCTGGAAAGTTAATGCCTAGTAAACCCAGTTCGCCCATGCGCAGAAAAACCTCGCGCGGTATCTTTTCTTCTTCTTCCCATTTATTGATGTTAGGAGCAACTTCTTTCTGCACAAAATCGCGCACCGTTTGGCGAAACATTTCGTGGTCTTGGTTAAAGTATTGTCCCATGATATTTAAGAATGAAGATTGAATGTTTAAGAATACTGCCCGCTATTTTGTATTTATAACTGCTCACCGCTGCAGCCAACTGCAGCTATTCGATAGTAGCACTAATTCCGCGCTCAGTAATGGCATCTTTCATTGCTTTAAGAATATTGAAAGGCGCAGTTTTTACCGCATACTTTCCTTTGCTATGAATAATGTAAGAACACTGCTCGGCTTGCTCTACTGTATGTTTGCAAACCTCTACCAGTGTTTCTATGACCCACTCAAACGAGTTGTGGTTATCGTTATGCAGAATAAGGCGGTGTACTTGTCGGGTAATTTCCTCTAACCCTATTTCGGGTTGTAGTAAAGTAGAATTTGAAGTAGCCATGCTTTTATATTGAGGTAACGAATGTAGAATGCTGTTTTACAAAATCAAACATATGTTTGAAAATATTAGCCAATTGTTTGTATTGTAAATGAAGGATTGAACTCTTCGCCCGGTTCAAGCATAATTATTCCTTCTCTGTCTTTTAACTCTACACTTTTATTAGCAGTGTCGGCACAACCCAACCAAGGCTCAATGCACACATAAGGTGCATTTTTTTTTGCCCATAAGCCCAAGTAATTAAAGCCTGTGAATTTTACCGTAAGCGTGTGCGAATGGTTTTTACTCTTAATAGAAACCTGACGAGATTTTAAATCTTTAAAGATTAGTGCATCATCTTTAAATAAATCGTTTTGCAGTTGAATCGTGTTACTGTTTTTAAGCACCGGTCCTGTTCTTCCGTCAAAAAAACCATCTGCATCAATAAAGTGGCGCGATGAAGTTTCGGTTTGTTCAAACTCTAAATAGTAATCGGCATACTGCTCATTATTATTAAAAGGAGTAGCAAATGCCGGGTGCCCGCCCAGTTGAAAGTACATAGGCTTATCATCTTTGTTGCGCACCTCGTACGAAACATGCAACTCATTTCCCTTTAATCGGTAGCCAATCAGGAACTCAAATTCGTAAGGATAAATTTTAAGCGTTTCGTCTGTGTTGGTCAACGAGAAAATCATTTTCTCTTGACTTAACTCCAATAACTTAAATGTTGATTTACGGGCAAAGCCGTGTTTCTCAATCGGGTATTTTACTCCGTCAATTATTATTTCATCGTTCAGGCATCTGCCCACCACCGGGAAAAGCACTGGTGCGTGCCAGCCCCAAAAATTTTCATCGGCTTGCCATAAGTGCTCTATGTTAGTTTTCTTATTCAATACAGAAGTTAGTTCAGCTCCAAAATCGCGAACTCTGATTTTTAAAAACTCATTTTCTATTTGGTGCATAGGGAATCTTTAGTGGCAATATTAACATTCTGTGGAAACTGATGCAGCCTCTACGCCTTGTTTCAAATACATTTGTTTAACTACAATATATTGTAACACATGAAAAAAATCTTCTCGCTCATCGTATTTGCAACCCTGTTTTCCCAAGTTGCCTTTGCGCAAAAACTATCTAAAGAAGAAACCAAACGCCTAAAAGAAGAGTTGAAAAACTACGGTAAAGATTTGGCGGGCTACAAAGCCAAAATGGAAGACATACGCACTACTTTGGATAGCAACGATGCTGAAATTAAACGCCTTAAAGATGATTTGGCTTATTCTTCAACACAACAGGCCGAATCTGAAAATAAAATTGCCGGGTTGGATACAGAATTGAAAAAAGCAAAAGATGAAGCTGCTCTTTTGCGCGGAGAAAATGTAGAAGGCGCAGACGCTGAAGTAGTAGCTAAAGTGCAAACGGCAATGACCAACAAAGTGCAACAAGGCACCGTTTATAAAGTGCAGATTGGTCTATATAAAGATTTTAATATCAATAAATATTTTGACCAGCCGCGCTACATCGGCTACGAAGAAGTAGATGGTTTGAACCGTTACATTATTTCCTATTTTGCCGATGAGGAAATAGCGAAAGGCTTTGTAAAAGATGTTCGTAAAATGGGGATTAAAGATGCCTTTGTTTCTAAGTACATTGACGGAGAGCGTGTTTACGAATGGAGCAACAATCCGAAGTATAAAGGCAAACCTGAACCGGCAAGTTTAAGCGAGGCATTAGAAAGCAATAAGAAAAAGAAATAAAACCCTTCTCAAAACAAGTTCGGGATGAAACAAAATCTCCTAAAGGGAGCTTAAAATATAGACTTCAATAAGTCACAAGCCTTAGAATTTTCTAAGGCTTTTTTTATTTCATTGAATTCATATTTCGTTCCAATTAGCTGTCTTGCGTCTTGTGTCTTGTGTCTAATGTCTTTAATAATTCCTTCTTCTACTTCAATCTCTATATCCGGTTTAGTAATAGTTGTCAGCGGACTTCTTCCATAAATCCATTCAAACGATTTGAACTTATCTGCTGCGCTTTTGACTATGGCGTTCCATTCTTCTTCAGTAAATTGAAGAATACTATCAGCTTTTAAATCACGCTTTAAATACTCTTTTAGTCCTTCTGTATGTGAAATTTTATCAGTTGCGTCTTTCATATTCATAACCGAGCTGCGAACCGAGCTAACGGCTTTTGATTCTACTTTAAAATCATTTTCTTTCAAGCAATTGCGTAGCAGATTCAAATCGGCATCAAATAACAGTGTGCCATGACTGATAATATTCTTTCGATTAGTAAACTGCGCATTGCCCGAAATTTTTTTGCCCTTGCAAATAATGTTGTTGCGCTCATCCATTACTGCATCAACGCCAATTTTCCTTAAAGCATCTACTACCGGTTGGTTGAAAAGTCGGTAGTTATTGATTTTGCTTTCGGAAAATTGGGAGATAAAACTGAATGACAGATTTCCTTTGTCCTGATAAACCGTTCCGCCACCCGATATTCTGCGGCAGAGTTGAAGCTGCTTGTTGCGCAGAAACTCAAAGTTAACTTCTTTATAAATACTTTGGTTCTTACCCAACACAACACAAGGTTGATTGATGTAAAGCAAGAGAAAATCCTGATGGCTGCAATCACCATGGCGAATCAGAAATTCTTCAATAGCAAGATTAACGTAAGGTTCGGATGTGTTCCGGTTGTCAACTAAGGTCACAGCAACAATACTTTAAATAGTTACGCTATTGCCTCAATCAAATCAAACTCGGTAATAATGTTTAGTGCACCGCTGTTGGCTTTAACCAATACGGCAGTGTTGTCTTTAGAAATATGCTTCGATATTTCGGCAGTAGTATCTGTAAGTTGTACGAAGGGAAAAGGTTTACTCATTACCTTGCCCACCAGTTCATCGCGGTGGTAAGGATTATCCATCAGCAATTGAAGAATGCCGTGTTCGGTAATGCTGCCTAAATTGTTTTCTCCTTCCATTACTGGCAACTGAGTAAGGCTCATTTCTTTCATTTTCTTAAAAGTGCTTGCCACGGTTTCTTTAGGGTCGGCAAAAACAAGTTGAGTAATGCGTTTACGCTCAATAATGGTCTTGGCGGTAATTACTTCATCAGTTAAAAAGCCGCGCTCGCGCATCCAGTCGTCATTATAAATTTTGGCAACGTAGCGGCTGCCGTGGTCGTGCAGAATAACTACTACCACATCGCCCTCCTTAAACTTATCTTTAAGCTGCACCAAACCTTGTAATACCGTTCCCGCGCTGTAACCGCAGAAAATTCCTTCTTCGCGTGCCAGTCTGCGCGCCATTACGGCACCATCTTTATCGGTTACTTGCTCAATGTGATCAATGTATTTCATATCGTAGTTTTGCGGCACAAAATCTTCGCCAATGCCTTCGGTTACATAGGGGTAAACCTCTTTATCATCCAGTTCACCGGTGTCGTGAAATTTTTTGAGCAACGAACCATAAATATCAATACCATAAACCTGAATGTCCGGATTCTTTTCTTTCAGATACATAGCCACCCCCATTACCGTTCCACCGGTGCCTATGGTGGTAACATAGTGTGTTACTTTCCCTTCTGTCTGTTCCCAAATTTCGGGACCCGTTGATTCATAATGTGCCGCACGGTTGCTTAGGTTATCGTACTGGTTCATATGGTAAGAATTCGTAATTTCTTTTGCTAAACGCTTGGCAATTGAATAATACGAGCGAGGGTCTTCAGGTTCTACATTAGTTGGGCAAACAATTACCTCTGCACCCAGCGAACGAAGAATATCAAGTTTAGATTTTGATTGCTTTTCGGTAGTTGTAAAAATGCATTTGTAACCGCGAATGATGGCCGCCATCGCCAAGCCCATACCGGTATTGCCACTGGTGCATTCAATAATAGTTCCACCAGGTTTTAGCTTTCCCTTCTCTTCGGCATCCAGTATCATCTTAATACCAATGCGGTCTTTAATAGAATTACCTGGATTGAAATATTCCACCTTTGCCAAAAACAAGCCTGGAATATCTTTGGTTATTTTATTCAGCTTAACTAATGGTGTATTGCCAATAGTCTCTACTATGTTGTTGAAGTATTTCATGTTATTAGAAATTTATAAATCACCTTCTATACGTGCTTGCAGTTTCTCTATAAAAACTAAAGAAGCAGGACAGTAAGATATATTGTTGATAATGGTTTTTTCCTTTGCCTGATAGCGAAAGTCTTTACGGGTAAAGTGCGGAAAGCCAGCGCAGTCAGCCGGGCGAATAGAA
>CAMBIM010000026.1 GCA_945867505.1 Chitinophaga pinensis | reverse complement strand
TGCGCAGCAGCAAGAGCCGATTGCGGAGCAACTACTACTTATAAGGCTAATTTTTAAGGAAGCAAAATATCTCAATGAATACAAATCGATTTTTGATTCCCGTTTGGATAATAGCTTTATCTCTTACCGTATTAACTATTGTCGCTATTGTTCAAACAGCAACAGGTTTACCAGGAGCAAGAGCCAATTCAGTTCCGGCAATTGATATGCCTTTGGGTGAAATTGCCAAAAACTCTTTACCCAATCTACCCCTTACAGGTATTGACTTCCCTAATCAATTTCACGATTTTGGAATAATACCTGATAATAAAAAGGGGTATGCCGCATTCACTTTTAGCAATACCGGAAAGGAACCGCTTTTAATTTTAGGAGCCGAAGGCAGTTGTGGATGCACCGTTCCAACATGGCCTAAAGAACCTATAGCACCTGGCAAATTAGGAAAAATAGAAGTAGCTTTTGACCCTGCCGGCAAACTTGGCGAGCATAGCAAGGTAGTAAGCATTACCTCAAACACGCAACCCACCACCACTATACTTACCATTAAAGCAACAATTATAAAATCTGAATAGTCAAGTTATGAAGAAGTTTAAGTTACTCGCTTTTGGAATGATGTGTTCGGTACTGTTATTACAAGCACAAGATGCAGAGATAATGGCAATGGCTTATTACAGCAAGGCCGAGCAGATGTATACCATGGGCAATTATGAGAATGCTCTTCGCAAGTTGAGTGAAGCCGAAAAGCTGATGTCGCCCAACCCGAAAATACTTTACCTGAAAGTGAGCATTCTTAATAAGCTAAACAGCAAGAGCGCGTCATATAGAAATGACTTAACTGAGAGTATTACACAATTTTTTGCCATAACCGATAAGAACACTTATCCGCGCGAAAAGTATATGGATATTGTAGGTATTAAAATAGACATGGATGATACACAAAGTAAAAGTGTAGGAACGTATACGACTACCTCAACTAATGGAAGCGTTAGCGGAGCTTCATCTGTAGATATTGAGGCTGAATACAACCGGATAAAAAACTCTAAAAAAATCTCAGACCTTGAGAATTTCCTGTTTAACCATAAAAACTCCAAATACGAAGACGAGATAAGGACAAAGTTCAATGTAATAAAGGATGAATGGAATGTGAAACAAGAATTGGAGAGGCAGAAATTGATTTTTACTACCAGTAACAACAACGATAACTGTGATGCCATTAAAGATATGAGCACGTTTTTACTGGTAAAGGGGAGTGTCCATATCACATGTGTGTTAAAAGGGCTTTTTACTTATCCCGGTAATATTGAAATTCATGTTGACAGGGCAAAGGCGAGAAATGAGGTTACACCTTTCACCAGTTTCATGAACAGTAAGTCGCCTGTTTGTGTGAAACAAAATGTGGAGATAAACGGAAGAGGCACCTACACTTTTAAAGTAATTTACAACCGAAATGTTTTGGTATTGCAAAGGGAGGTTTACGTAGAGTAGTGTTTCCGCTATTGTGGAATGAAACCAACATCGCGATTATGCGCGAAACACCCCTTCTAAACTTCTCTCAATAAAACTTTGTTTTTTCGCCCTTGTTGGTGTTATCACCAACAAATAATCTGCTGTTCCTTTAGACTTGCCGTTGTTGGTGTTTAGTGTTGGCTCTGCAACACGTCACCAACAAAGGCATAATATATTTAACTTAGTATTTTATTACCTCTTTTAAATTAACTGTTCGCTATGCCATTTATGTATCTGCTTCCCTTGCTTTTAGTGGCTCTGCTAGTGGGCGGTTTGCTACTGCTTAAAAAAAGAGTGCCTGTTCAGCAGTTTCGCCAAACGTTGCAAATTATTGGCCTGGTGTGCTGTGCATTGTCGGTTATCGCCCTTATCATTTCTTGGTCTTATAGCCGCGATAATTCTCAATTATACAAACTGACCGTGCCCGCATTAACGGCCATTATACTTACAGGCGCATGGCGAAAAAATAAAAGCGGGTCGTAAATAATTCGCCTTTGTTGGTGTTATCACCAAACAACTAATATGCGCAGCTGGCACAAGAACACCAACCACTGAAAAAAATAATTAAATGGATTCATTAACACATATTGTTTTTGGCGCTGCGCTGGGCGAGGCCGTTTTAGGTAAAAAGATTGGCAAAAAAGCCATGCTGCTGGGTGCTGCTGCCAACACCTTGCCGGACCTTGATGTTTTTCTTGTTTTAGGCGACCCTATACGCGAGATTACTTTGCACCGGGGCATTTCGCACTCCCTTGTTTTTCCTTTCGTTGCTGCCCCTTTATTGGCTTGGCTGGCGGGTAAATACTTTAAAGACCAGGTAGGCTTTAAAACCTGGACCGCATTTTTCTTTACCCTTATTATCACCCACCCGCTGTTAGATTGCTTAACCACCTACGGCACCCAGTTGCTTTTACCTTTCAGCGACTACCGCGTTAGTTTAAACAGTCTTTTTATTATCGATTTTATCTTCACCATTCCGCTTATTGTAGCGGTTATTGCCTGCCTGGTTATTAAAGCCGACAATCCAATGCGAAGCAAATGGAATAGTGCCGGGTTGCTTATCAGTTTTACTTATGTGCTGCTCTCGCTAGGCATTAAAGTAAATGTGTCGAAAGTATTTACACAAGCGCTGGAAGCTAAGGGCATTAAAACCGAACACCAGATGACCGGGGTTACGCCTTTTAATATTCTGCTTTGGTATACCGTTGCTGAAGTAGATTCCGGCTATTTTATTGGCGATTACTCTATACTGGATGCTGATAAAACGGTGAACTACGCGTTTGTAAAGCGAAACGAAGAATTAATTGCTAACGTAAAAAATCAATATGCCATTGACCGCTTAATATGGTTTAGTAATGGCTATTATTCAGTAGAGAAAGTAGGCACTGAAACCAGATTCTTTACACTTAAGTTCGGCACTACCGGCTTTGATTTAAATAAACCGCTTTCATCTTCTGTGCCTTTCTATTATTCGCTTACCCAAAAGCCCGATGGAAGCGTTGCGGTAAAAAGCATTTCAGGGTTCGATAATCTGCATTTAAAAGAGGCGCTAACGCTTTTATATAAACGTATGATGGGGAACAAGAATGCATTCGATAAGGTTGACGGAAAGTAGAAGGTAAAACCTTCTTGCCGTTTGCCCTAGTTGGTGTTATCACCATAACTGTTAGGAAGATTGGAAAAACCACCCCCTGCCCCGCCAGCGGGGGATAAGTGAGTCTCTAGTAATTTAACTACACATCAACTTTGGAGGGCGGCTGTTTGTCCTCCGCTGGCGGAGGTGGTCGAAGACCGGAGGTGGTTCTATTTAAAAACAATTCATTTCTTTATTACCACCCACTGCCCACAGCTGTTCAACATGTTCCGCAGGGGATATAGAACTAATAGATAGTTGCAGATTTGCAATCTGAGAAGGTAACGATTAGAAATCGCCCTTTATCTTATCTTCAAGATGCGCTACGCTAACTACCGAACAGCAGGTAGACCATATGAAGCCGCTAAGGCAAAAGATAAGTGGGAATAGAGCAGGCTGTACAATTAAACCAGAAAAGGAATAAGCATCTTCACGTCTTTCTTATACTTCCTGTATTCCTCTCCAAAAACCTGGTCTAATTTTTTCTCCTCAAGCACGGTGCCTATATAGATGTAGCTATAAATAATGAAGAGCGAAACCAAGTTCATCCACGTTGGCTGTTGTAAAAAATAGCCCAGCACAAAAACAATAATGCCGGTATAAAGCGGATTGCGCACATACTTATTAATTCCCTTTATTATCAATTTTTCGGGGTGATGCATTTTTTGAGCCAATTGCTTAATGCCGGTAAATTCGCTCAAGTCATAATTACGGAAAGCGAGAATTATTATCAGCACTCCCGCGGCCATCCCTATTATTCCCAAGTAAGAAATGAAGCCATTAGGGCTAAACAAAAAATTTAATTCATGCCTGAAACACAAAATGAAAAGAATAAACGCCATAAAAATAAGGGAGAGTAAATTATAGCCAATGCGGTAGAAAATAAAGCTACGTCCAAGAAATTTTTCGCTTACATTTTTAACCCCATTGGCAGCCAAAACACTGTGTGAAACAAAAAACAATAGCCAAAGAATAACAAGCAGAAGCATTATGCAAACTTAATTATTTCGCCCTTGCGGGTGTTTTTTCATCTCTAAGCAGTTGTTGGTCGCCTGAACAACAACTAAAGTAAAATATAAGATTCCTCACTACGCAGAGCCTCCGTTCAGAATGACAAAGTTCACGCGTGTTGTCATGCTGACAAAAGAAGCATCTTATATTTCGGCTGTTGGCTGTTCGGGTTAGAGATTGGAGCGGAAAGCCCAGTACGGTTTCATGTGCTTTACCCGTCGACTACGCTCAGGGTGACAGGCAACGCTTGTGTGCGCGGGACGCGCAAAATAGTGCTGTATCTTTTTCCCAACACAGCACAAATACAAGTAGATAATTGTGAAGCGGAAAATTCTTTATCTGCGTAGTGTTGGATGCACATTCGCATTACAAAAGGACACACAATTTTTAACCACCGGTACCCGTTCTGTAGAGAGGAGCCTAACCGGAACAAAAAAAACAAAGCGCATGGAACCACTTTTTCAATTCGATTTACCGAAAGATCAATCATCAATAATTAAAGTTTTTGGAGTAGGCGGAGGCGGTAACAATGCCGTTAACCACATGTACGACCAAGGCATTGTGGGCGTAAACTTTGTGGTGTTGAATACTGATGAACAGGCGTTGGAGATGAGCCGCGTTCCAAATAAAATACAATTAGGCCCTGAACTTACAAAAGGTAGAGGAGCAGGTGCTGAGCCAAAGGTTGGAGAAAAGAGTGCAGAAGAATCTGAAGATACCATTAAAGAATTGCTTTCAAAAAATACTCAGATGGTTTTTATTACTGCCGGTATGGGCGGTGGAACCGGAACCGGTGCAGCACCGGTAGTAGCGCGTATTGCCCGCGAAATGGGTGTGCTTACCGTAGGTATAGTAACTACTCCATTTTGGTTTGAAGGAAAATCACGTTACAACAATGCCATGGAGGGTATTGAAAAATTGCGCGAGCATGTAGATACCTTGCTCATCATCAACAACGATAAAATACGCGAGATGTATGGCAACTTAAAACGCAGCGAGGCGTTTGGCCATGCCAATAATATTTTGACCACTGCTGCAAAAGCAATTTCTGAAATTATTACCGTGCCGGGAGAAATAAATGTTGACTTTGCCGATGTGCAAACCGTGATGAAGAACGGAGGTTCGGCTATTATGGGTTGTGCGACAGCCGAAGGCGATGACAGAGCTATCCGTGCCGCACAAGGGGCATTGAACTCTCCGCTATTAAACGATAATGAAATTCGCGGAGCCAAGAAGGTGTTGGTGAACATTACTACCGGCACTATGCAGGTAACCATGGATGAGATTGGTGAGATAATGGAATATGTGCAGGAAGCAGCTGGAAGCACTGATATTATTTTAGGAGCTTGCGATGATGCATCTTTAGGCGATAAGCTTTCGGTAACCATTATTGCTACGGGTTTCGAAGTAGGTAAAAAACCAGCCGCTTATGTTCAACAAAGAGAAGTAAAGGTGTATGAATTGAACGATAAACCGGTGGTGAACGAAACAGTGGTGGCTGCTCCGGTAGTAGAAGAAAAAGAAACTCCGGTTATTCCTTTGTATGCTGATGTTGTAAAAGTGGAAGAGCAACCAATAACGCTTGAGTTAGAAGAAGAAACTTATAATCTGTTTGACTTAGCTAACAAGGAAGAAACAGTTTCTGCCAACACTACTTTTGAGTTTGAAGTTACGCGCGAAGAGCAAATACTTCCGGAAGTTGAAGTAGCTGAAAGCGTAGTAGAAGAGAAAGTGGAAACTATCTTTCAACCGGCAGCTGAAGTTAAGCAAGATGACTATGTGGTTTATACCAAGAAGAGCTACGAAAGCGATTACACTTCTTCGGTTCCTCAAAACGATTTGAACCAGCAGTTAGAAGACAGAAAGAAAATTTTAGCAGGTTTAAGTTACCGTTTTGGCAGCAAGCAAAATGTAAATGAATTAGAAAACGAACCGGCTTATAAAAGAAAAGGTTTGGAGTTGAATGGCGAGCAGAATTTTTCTACTGCCAGCGATGTTTCAAGATACAGTATTACCGATGACGGCACAGGCCGCCCGGAGGTAAAAAAGAATAATGGTTTTCTGCATGACAATGTAGATTAGTAAGAGTCTCTCCTTTGTTAGTGTGTCCAAAAATTCCCGAGTCGCTCGACTCGGGTTTTTTTATGCCAAAAAGTTTACAATCTCCTCTATCACTTTCTTGCTGCGGATAATTGTATTGTGTCCCGTACCTTTAGCGTTTACACTTTTAATTTCGGGATGAATGGAAAGGAAATGTTTGATGTCGGGTAGCGATACCACTTCATCATCTTCATCATATATCAGCATTGTTTTATCGGCTTTAATCTTCTCTTTTCGTTTAGCCAAATTCATGGAATCTATAGGCACATTAAATTCATCTTCCATTCCTTTAAAGAAAACCTTTTGCATTTTCTGCGGCACTTTAAGCATCGCAAAAACCTGCTCAAAAAATCTTCCCGATGCAATTGGAATAGCAATCATAATTAAGCGGTTGACAATAATGTCGAACTCCATCAGCAAATAAGCACTTGCCGCGCCACCCATGGAGTGACCAATAATAGCATATGGCGTTCCTGTTTTTTCAATTAGTTGCGCCATGGCTTCTTTAAAGTGTAACAGGTTGCTCGTCTCTCCTTCGCTGCCTCCGTGAGCAGGTCCATCAATAGCAATTACTCGGTAACCGTTTTCAACCAACACCGGAATCAGTTTGTAAAAATCAAGTGCCATAGCATCCCAACCATGCACCAATAAAACGGAGCGGTGGCTGCTACCCCACACGTAATACTTCATCTCCACCTTTGTATCGGGGTTGCGAAACTCATTAACTTTAATGGTGTGCTTCTGTGCTTTTTTGAGCAAGGCTTTATGTGGTGGGCGCAATACTCTTTTTTGCGGAGTAAAAACCAAGCGCACCAAAATATCAATGGCAGTTACCGGTGCAATGTTTCCAGCTACAGAAAAGAAACGCGATAACCATTTTACTTTTGAAGGAAGGTCTTCTTTGTTTTTATCTGCCATGGTTTAAATCTTATTTGAGTTTCGGAAACGAATGTAAGTTATCCTCCACACCGATTTTGTCTTTTGCAAAAATTTCTATCTTCCCATCGCATTAAATTCAACACGCTCAAATTTTTATCCTTTTTTAACCTAAATCCTGACTATGAATAAACGAATTCTACTCCCCCTGTTTTTCCTTTTTATAGCTGCCTTTACTTTTGCTCAAGATATTACCATTAGCGGTAAAGTGCAGGACGAAAACAAGCAGCCTATGCTTGGCGCAAGTGTTCGGGTAAAAAATGCAGTGATTGGAGTGGTTACTGACGATGCGGGAAACTACACCATCAAAGTTCCAAAAGATTCCAAAACGTTGGTGATAAGTTTTGTGGGTTACGATGAAAAAGAAATTGCCATCAACCCAAACCAAGGTAATTATGTGCTGAACGTAAACATGGCTTCGGCAGATGTGGGGTTGAACCAAGTGGTGGTTTCGGCTTCTAAGCGTAAAGAAAAATTGCTGGATGCTCCGGCTTCGGTTTCGGTATTGGGGCAAGATAAGTTAGAGCGTAACATTACTACAACTCCTGTGGAGCAACTAAAAACCACAACGGGTGTAGATGTTATGCGCACGGGTTTAGTTTCCAGCAATGTGGTAGTGCGCGGATTCAATAATATTTTTTCGGGATCGGTGCTTAACGTAGTTGATAATCGTATCGGTTCTGTTCCATCGCTTCGTATTAACGCTTACCAATTGGTGCCAACTAGCAATTTAGATTATGATAAAATAGAAGTTGTGCGTGGTCCAGCTTCCGCTTTATATGGGCCAAATGCCTCTGCGGGTGTAATTCATATCATAACCAAATCTCCATTAGACCAAGAAAAGAAATTTGAAACTACCATTGCCATGAGTAGCGGGTTTACTGTTTTAGATAAATCTTATAAAGCGTTTAACGATGGAAAACTTCTTTCCGGTAACGTTATCAATCCTGAAATTCGCCACTCCGGAAAACTGCTGGATGGAAAGATTGGCTACAAAGTTTCGGGTAGTTATTTTCAAGGGCAAGATTACCCGAACTACGACCCGCGCGAGCCGTATGAGGGCGATAGTTTGTTATTTGGTAGTGCCCGAAACGGACAGGTTTTTATACCGGATACTGTTCAAAAATTTACCCGCGATTCTGCCGGCATAACTATTTTGGATAGTGCGTATCAGGATGTTAGAAGATTCAGAAAAGATTTTTCTATTCGTAAATACACCTTTGATGGCCGCTTAGATTTTAAACCAACAAAAGACATTCTAATTACTTTTAATGGTGGACTTGCCGGTACGCGCAACGTAGAGTTAACCGGATTGGGTGCAGCGCAGGGTGGTGCAGGCGGAAGAGGTTGGATTTACTGGTATTTTCAAGCGCGTTTTAAATGGAAAGAATTATTTGTACAATACTTTATTAATAGCAGCGATGCGGGTAAAACTTTTCTTATTCCACAGTTATCTGCATCGGCACGTAATGGTTACAGTTCAGAAAATCCATACCAAGTTCAATTGCTGATTGATAAGTCTAAACTGCACGTAATTCAGGTGCAGCATTCGTACAACCCTTTAGAGAAACTGCGTTTTATTTATGGAGTTGATTTATTGATTACCCGACCAAATACGCAGGGAAGTATCAACGGTCGTTTTGAAGACCGTGATAATGTAATACAAGCAGGCGGTTACATTCAAGGCGATTACGAGCCGTTGAGCTGGTTAAAGTTGGTTGCAGCTGTACGTATAGATTATAATACCATCATTAAAACAGTAGCTGCCAGCCCGCGTGCGGCTGTGGTGTTTAAAGTGGCACCTACGCACAGTATTCGCCTTACTTACAACCGCGCGTTCGATTCTCCAAATACGCTTAATCAGTTTCTTGATTTATCGAACGGCTATATTCCAAATGGCATTAATGTGCGCGGTATAGGAAACCCTTATGGCTGGAATTATAACTATGATAAAAACACCGGAGGTGTTCAGTTTATCACAGCACCATTCAGCAGCGGAGGCGCAGGTTCTTGGTTTACTTATGGCGACCAAAGCAACAACTACCAATTGTTTGATACTATGCTTACCTTTATTAAAGATGGCTTTAAGGCAAGACCCGGTCAAGACCCTAACCAAATTGAAAGTCTTTTTGATGGAGTATTTAGCGGAATCGAAGGGCCGGGTGGAACTATTGACAGCGCAAAAATGATTGCTGTTGACTACGCCAACTTTGCAACCACCAAAAATTTAGATGCCAGCAAGCAGGATGTTAGCAAGCTGTTTTCGCAAAATCTGAAGAAGATAAACAACTCTTACACACAAACGCTCGAGTTGGGTTACAAAGGTGTAATTGCCGGAAGACTATCGTTACAAATAGATGGTTACTGGACTCGCATTACTAATTACGTAAGTGCACTTCGTCCGGCATCAGGCGCAGTAATGTTTGATTGGAAAACTTTCTTGGGTGATAAAGCACCGGGCGGAAAACTTTACGACAACTTAAATCAATTGGGTGGCGTTTACGATAATCTGTTTAAAGCTGCAGGGCTAAACGGAAATCCTTCGCTACAAAATTCTTCTATTGTAGCACCTGATTCTACTACTACGTGGGATGAATTAGTAGTACTTTTGCATCAACTGCCAGTAGGAACTATTACGCCAAACGACCCAAGTTTAGTTGGCTCCGATTTTATTTTGACATATAAAAATGTTGGTCGCTTAGATGTATTTGGTATTGATTTTGGTTTGCAATACGATATAGTACAAAGCGAAAAGCACACCGTAACTATGGGAGCTAACTTTAGCTTTGTAGATAAAGACAAATTTACGCTTACCTCTGGCGAAACTATTTACCTAAATGCACCTAAGTTTAAAACGGCCTATACTTTCGACCATAGTTTAAAGAAAAGCGGTTTCAGCTACGGCTTAAATTTCCGTTATCAAATGGGTTATTATGCCAGTTCATCTATTTATGAAGGCGCAGTTAATCCCGCCTATTTGTTAGATGCTCGTGTTAGTTATCGTCCTAATTTCTATAAAGGATTATTGCTTTCTATTAACGTAAATAACTTAGCCAACTATCAGTGGTCAAGTTTCCCGGGAACACCAAAAATGGGAACAGCATTATTTGCTAGAGCACAGGTTACTTTCTAAATAAGAAGAAGAAAAAATTCCCCTGTTCTGCAAAAAGCGGATAGGGGATTTTTACGTACAATTGATACTCAGTTTACAAAAAAGAAATAATCCTTTTTTTTTCTGCTTTTCTATATTTACCACCACACATTAACACCTGACATGAAAAAGCTCTCCTTATCGCTCGTTACGATGGCGTTTTTTATTTCTGCCATTGCTCAACAATCAACTTTTCGTACGCAATACAATTTCAGCCAGTTTGATTTTCCTACGGGAATGGTTCAGGCAACTACGGGCAATTATGTTTTCTCCTCCTTTGTGTTTGGCTTTGGTATTCCTCTGGGGCCAAGAGGCGGGTTAACTGAAATTGACCAGAACGGAAACCATGTAAGAAGCACCTTGTATAACAACGGAGCGTTTACTACATCTGTAAACTTTAATGATGTTAAAAAAATAAGCACCACACACTACATTGTAACCGGTGATGCAAACAGCCAATGTTTATTGGCTAAAGTCCCTCTTACATTTGGTGCTCCTACTTGGCAATATCGCTATCTTCCTGTTTCTGGAGCAAGTGCTTACGGAAGTAAAGTTATTGCAACAAGCGATGGAGGTTTTTTAGTAGCCGGTAGTGCGAATCGTGTAAACAACGGCATAGCCATGACCGATTCTTCAAAAATGTATGCTTTAAAAGTAGATGCAAGCGGTACAGTATTGTGGTCGAAAGTATTTTTTTACTCTACTGCGTTTGATGATGATGATTACTTGAATGGGTTAACAGAAGTTTCTGACGGTTATGTGTTTGTAGGTTCTGTTACCACCAGTTTTAATGGTTCAAGTCGTGGTGCAATTATTAAAACAGACGTGAATGGAAACGTTCAATGGTCAAGGCAAATTGGTGCTAGTACAGTGGAGTCAGTTATTACCGATGCAGGCACTAACATTGTAATGTCGGGTTTAGATGGAATAGGCGGATACATCTATAATTGGGATGCACCAAATGCAGGGCCAACTGTCATCGGTACAAATAGTAAGTACACGGCTACTGGGCTTCCGGTAAGTGTAGGAAACTTGACCAAAACATCCGATAACAATTTTGCAGTTTTTACATCTGGGGCATCTAATAGTTTTACTACCGTAGTTGTAAAAACAAACAGGTCGACTGGTGCAGTAATGTTTGCTAAATCTTATAATTCTTTTATCTCCATTTTGCCAACAGGTATAGCCACAGCAGATGGAGGTTATTTAATGAACAGTTTAAGTGCTGATACCGTAAATGCCGGAGGATATGATTTTGCTGTTACCAAAACCGATAGCTTGGGAAACCAAGGCGGCACTGGTTGCCCTGCTACCAATCCTACTATTATACGCGCCAGCTATAGCCCAAGCATAAATTCTTTTACAGCCACACCAATAGGTACGCCTACAAGAACCGGTGGCGGCATTTCGGCAGTAACGTCTACACCTGGCACGGTAATTACTTGCCGCACTATAGCCTGTACAGCACCCCCTACACCAACCCTTAGTGCCAACCCTACTTCGCTTTGTGCAGGAAATCCGACTACGCTCACTGCATCGGGAGGTAGCAACGTTACTTATACTTATTACACGCAACCATCCGGAGGCACTTCGGTAGGTACGGGAGCAACACTTAGCGTTTCTCCTGCAACTACAACTACATACTATGTGCAATCTGATGACAATACTAACCCAGGATGTGTGAGTGCCAGAAGTGCAGGTGTGACTGTTACGGTTACTCAAGCACCTTCTTCGGTTGGAAACATTGTAGGAAGTGCCAACCCTTGTTTGGGTAATGCCAGCTATTCAATTGCTGCAACCGGTGCTACTACTTATGCCTGGACGGTGAGTGGTGGTGGAACTATCTCGGGAGCAAATACCGCTAATGCCACAATCAATTGGACAACCAGCGGTGGACCTTATACAGTTTCAGTTACGGTAAGCAATAGTTGTGGTAACACTTCTAAAACTTTAACGGTGAATGTTGTGGCTGGTGTAAGCGGTGTTGGAGCAACTGCTTCGGCTAACCCATGTGTGGGCGGAACACTTACGTTAACCGGAGCAGGCAGCGGTGTAAATACTTGGTCTTGGACTGGACCAAATAGCTTTAGCTCTTCTTCTCAAAGTCCGCAAATAGTAAACTTAACGTCTGCTGCTGCCGGAACTTATAGTTTAGTGGCTAGTAGTAGTTGCGGAAGTGGAAGTGCAAGCGTTACCATTACTGTGGGCAATGTGCCGCAGAACGTAACCGCTTCAGCTAATCCTAATCCGGCATGTGTAGGTAACACTGTAAACTTAACCGGTGGAGGAAACGGTACTACATCTTGGAGTTGGAGCGGACCGAATACTTTTACGGCCAGCACACAAAACACTTCCATCTCAAATGCACAACAAAATGAAACCGGTGCTTATACACTTACTGCAACTAATGTTTGCGGAAATACTACGGCTATAGCAACCCTTGTAGTTAACGCTCCGCCAAGTTCAGTAAATGCTTCTTCTAACCCTGACCCTGTTTGTGCGGGTAATACTTTGACTTTAAGCGGTAGTGCCATTGGTGCCGTTAGCTATACTTGGACAGGACCAAACTCTTATACTTCTTCGCAACAGAACAATACCATTAATAACTTTCAAAACATAAATGCCGGCACGTATACATTTACTGCTACCAATACTTGCGGAAGCGCACAAAGCACCGTGCAGGTTTCTATTTCTACTGTTCCATCAAACGTAACAGCTACGGCTAACCTTACCAATATTTGCAGTAATGCGGGTTTAACTTTAAACGGAAATGCGAACAACGCAGCATCGTTTGCATGGACGGGACCGAATGGTTTTGCATCATCTTCACAAAACCCTACACGACCTAACATTACACTTGCTGATAGCGGCTTGTATACATTAACAGCCACTAACGCTTGTGGAAACACAACAGCTACCGTAAATGTAGATGTAGATACAGTGATTCAGAATTTAAGCGTAAATGCCACACCTAACGATACCATTTGCGCGGGCGGAACTATCAATTTAGTTGGAATTGGAACGCAGGTAAACACTTGGGCTTGGACAGGACCAAACAACTTTTCTTCTTCATCACAAAGTCCTTCTATAACTAATGCTACGGCTGCTGCCAGCGGAACATATACCGTTACGGCAACTAATGCTTGCGGAACTTCAAACGCAACGCTAGCTGTTTTAGTAAATAATGCAATCGCCAGTTTATCCGCTACAGCTACTACCGGTACTGTTGTTTGCAATGGAACATCCATTACACTTAATGCTACAGAAACAAATGTAAACGGCTATAACTGGACGGGACCAAACGGATTTACTTCCACACAACAAAGCCCGATTATTAATAACGCAACGGTTGCTGCCGGTGGAACTTACACTGTTACTGCCAATAACTCTTGTGGAAATCAAACTGCTACGGTT
The DNA here is from genome assembly GCA_945867505.1 of Chitinophaga pinensis. Taxonomy (GTDB): domain Bacteria; phylum Bacteroidota; class Bacteroidia; order Chitinophagales; family LD1; genus Bog-950. The sequence continues at coordinate 6,865 of CAMBIM010000026.1, read as the reverse complement.
ACAGTAGAAGTAGATACATTAATTGAAAATCTTACTTCTTCGGCTTCGCCAAACGATACAATTTGTGCCGGTGGAACCATCAACTTAAACGCCAGCGGAACAACCGTAAACACTTGGGCTTGGGTAGGACCAAACAGTTTTACTTCTACACAACAAAACGCATCTATTCCAAATGCTACCGCAGCAGCCACCGGAACTTACACCGTTACAGCCAGCAACGCTTGCGGTAATGCACAAGCTTCTGTTACTGTTTTAGTAAACGATGCAATTCAAAGCGTAACGGCTACCGCATCAAGCAATGGGTTAGTTTGTAGTGGCAGCACTATTACGCTTTCTGCTAGCGGAACAAATGCCAACAGCTACACCTGGACCGGTGTGAACGGATTTTCTTCTACACAACAAAATCCAGTTATCAATCCGGCTACTACCGCTAATAGCGGAAGCTATACCGTTACAGTCAACAACGCCTGCGGAAGCCAAAGTGCTTCTGTAACGGTGCAGGTAGATACATTGATTACAGGTCTAACAACTTCGGCTTCGCCAAATGATACACTTTGTGCAGGTGGAACTATCAATCTTTCTGCTAACGGAACAAATGTTACCAGTTGGAGTTGGAGCGGACCTAATGGTTTTACATCTGCTCAACAAAATACTTCTGTAGCTAATGCGCAATCTATTAACAGCGGAACGTATACAGTTAACGCTACCAACGCTTGCGGCAATTCTACATCAAGTGTAAACGTGTTTGTAAAAACTGCGCCTGACCTTTCGCTCACTGTTACCGGACCTCTTACGCCTTGTGGAAACGCTAACGGAACTTATACCGTAGCTGCATCTTCAGATGTTACTTCTTATAACTGGACCGTAACCGGTGGGAACATATCGAGTGGACAGGGAACAAACTCGGTTAACGTAACCTGGGGAACTGTAGCCGGCACTTATTCTATATCTGTAACGGCTTCTAACGAATGTGGAAGCGGCTCTTCGGCTAACTTAACAGTAAGTGTAGATGTACCTACCGTACTAGGCATTACTGCTACCAACGACACGATTTGCCATAACACCTCTACTACTTTAACCGCTAGCGTTGCTCCTGTAAGCACCGTTATAACCTGGTATTTAGATGCCGTTGGTGGAACAGAAGTGGGAACCGGTGCTACTTACACAACCGGTGATTTAATAGAGACCACTACTTTCTATGCGCAGGCTACTTCAAGCAACGGCTGTTCTAATTTACAAGGCAGAGTGCCGGCTACAGTTACTGTTTATGCACAGGTGGTAATAGATACGCTTATGAGCGATAAGAATTACCATACGATTTTCCCTAACGAGGTAATCAATTTTTATGCTGTTCCTGATTCGTTTAGCAACTATGAGTTTTTCTGGAACGGAACTTCTGTTCAAATTGGAGAATCAAATAGATGGTCTTCAAGCAAGATAAATAACCTTGATTCAGTTTGGGTAATTGCAACGGATAATGGCTGTGTTAGTGAAAGAAATAAAGTAACTGTTTTAGTTGTTGATTTCCCAAATGCGTTTACTCCGAATGGAGATGACAGGAATGATGTGTTCTTAGATGGCTACCAACTTATCATCACCAACCGGTGGGGACAAACAATTTACGAAGGACGCGATGGATGGGATGGCAGATACAAAGGCGATAAGGTTTCTCCCGGAACTTACTACTACATAGTTACGCTCGATAACATTACCGACCGCAAGAACGCCATTAAAGGAACTGTTTTGTTGATTGAAGATTAAAATCCTCTCCCAACCCTCTCGTAAGAGAGAGCTTAAAAGACAGAAAGAAAAAGAGAAATCAAAAAAATATTTAAGCCCCGACCATGAAAAAATATTCAACCTTGCTTTTGCTGGTAATTGCCATGAAGATTGTTTCTGCGCAAACCAATCTTGAAATGGCGAACGAAGCGTTTGCTGCTAAGGAGTATACCACTGCGCTTGATTTGTTTCAGAAGATTTTGAAAAAGCCGGAGAAGAAAGCCGACTTAGCCGATATAAACTTTAAGGTGGCCGAATGCTATCGCTACAATGGCAAGTTAAATGACGCTGTTACTTATTATAATCAGGCAAAGGCTGCGGGCTATAGCAACCCGGTTTACTTGTTTCATCAGGGAAATATTTATTTAAAGCAAGGTAAGTATGAAGATGCGCAGAAGAAGTTTGAAAGTTTTTTAGAAGCACAACCTAACGATAAAGATGCTACGCGCCTGCTGAACAATTGCAAGTTTGCCAACAGCACCGCACTGGACCCTTGGTTCTATACTTTTAAGAACGAGAAAGATTTGAATACCGAGTACAACGACTATGCCGCTACGCAATTAAAGTTCTTGTTGGTGTTTACTTCTTCGCGCATTGAAGACAAAACGGAAAAGATTTATTCGTATGACGGACAAGGTTTTTCTGACATCTACCAAACCGCTTACTTTAAAGAAGATAAAACCTGGAGCAAGGCCAAGCGTTTAGAAGGTTTAAGCATGGAGAAAAATGTTGGTGTACTTACTTACTGCGAAAAAACAAAGACTGTTTTTTACACACGCTGCAACGATGGCAAAACCAAAGACAACTTCTGCCGCATTTACGAAGCCAGTTATGATGAAGCGACTAATAGCTTCGGCATTCCAAAAGCAATTTCGCTTTCGGTTAATCAAAAGGCAGATATGGAACAACCTGCTGTTTCTGCCGATGGCAACAAACTGTATTTCGCCAGCCGCATGGAAGGCGGGCAAGGCGGAAGCGATATTTGGGTAATGAGCAAGAGTGGAGATAGCTGGAGCGAACCGGTAAATGCAGGCAGCGTTGTCAATACTGAATTTGATGAAGCATTTCCGGTGGTAAAAGATTCTGCGCTATTATTTTCATCAGAAGGCTTTACCGGTTATGGCGGTTTAGATTTGTTCAGCTCGGTTAATACAAGCGGCAATTGGAGTAAACCACAGAATTTAAAAACACCTTTCAACAGCAGCGCTGATGACTTTTTTTTATTGCTGAATGCTGATGGCAAAAGCGGTTATTTTTCTTCTAACAGAAAAGACGGAGTTGGTGGTGATGATATTTATTCGTTCTTTCTTACACCGGTTAATTTGGTTGTAAAAGGCAGAGTAACCGATGTAGATAACAGCTCTACTCTTGCCGGTGCTAAAGTTGTTTTAACTACAGCTGACGGAACTACCGATACTACAACCACTAACGGCAATGGCGAATACAGTTTCGATTTAGCAGCAGACAAGGATTACAAAATAAACGTGTTGAACCCTGGCTACTTCGGAGATTCTAAAAAACTTACTACGCAAGGCGAGAAGTTCTCAAAAGAGTTTTCTAAAGCCAATGGCAACAACTACGATTTTTCTATCAAGCGGATTCCTAAAACAGAAATTAAGATTGATAACATCTATTACGACTTAGACAGTTTTGTGCTGCGCGAAGAATCGAAACCGAGCTTAGATAAACTGGCAAAGATTCTGGAAGATACACCGGATGCATTTGTGCAAATCAATTCGCATACGGATGAAAGAGGTAAACTGGAATACAATACCAAGCTATCCGAAAACCGTGCGAAGAGTGTGGTAGATTATTTAGTAAGCAAGGGAATTAACCCTGCACACTTAACAGCTAAAGGGTTTGGGTTTTCTTCTCCTGTAATAAAAGGAGCGAAGACGGAAGAGGAACATCAGCAAAACAGAAGAACGGCATTTCAGGTAATTCAGAATTAGTAAGTAGTAAATGGTGAATAGAAAATAGTTAATAGCAACACAAATAACCCCAGTATGAAAAAACTTTTTACAGCAATAACAGTTCTATTTTTTGCGCTTCAGCTAAGTGCGCAAAACGAACCGGTGGTGGCGCATTTTGCTTACCACACCAATGTGTTTAACCCGGCAGTAAGCGGTAACACGCGCGATATTTATGTGAGTGCACTTTACCGCCAACAGTGGGTGGGTTTTAAAGAAGCTCCTTCTACCCTATTGATAAATGCGTATGCAGGAATTGCTAAAATTAAAGGCGGTGTGGGCTTAGTTATTACCAATGATATGCTGGGCAAGCAACGGTTTACTACGGCTAAGGTTTCTTACGCCTATTCGCAACGGTTGAATGACCGTTCGCGCATCTCTATCGGTTTGGGCATTGGTTTGTTCAACAGTTATGTAAAGGGAACGGAGTTGATTTACCAAGACCAACAGAACCAAGACCAAAGTGCCATACTAGCCAACACCAATAAATTCAAAGCGTTTCTTTCTGCTGGTATCGAGTTCAGCGGATACAATACTACTGTCGGGTTTTCGGTTTCTAACCTTGACCAGGGATTAAAGAGTGCTACCCCATTTAAGGTGCCGCGCCACTATTTTGCCTACGCAAAATACAGTTGGGACATTAACCCTAAGTTCAACTTAACACCGGCTGTGTTTGTGCGCAGTATAGATTTTATTGCGCAGGCAGAGGTAAACTTGGCGCTGACTTGGAACAAGCGAATTGTAGTAGGTGTGCTTTACCGCAGCAACGATGCGGTGGGCGGCATGTTGGGCGTGCACATCACCAAACATTTGTTAGCCAGCTATGCTTACGATTTTAATTGCGGCAAGCTAAGTTCTTACCAAACCGGTTCGCACGAGGTGCAGTTGATTTACCGTTTTGATGGCAAGAAAGAAAAGAGAACGTTCTATAAATCTCCTCGCTATTTGAATTAAAATTTTGTTGTTGGTCAGCGACCAACAACAGCGGTAGTCCATAAACAAAGAAGCCATTCCGCATAACACGGAATGGCTTCTTTATTCAATAAGTGATCGGAAAATTATTTGCTTCCGCTAAAGGATTAATACAAAGTGGTTTGTCCAGCTTGCGTAGCAGCTCCGGTAAGTGTAAGTGCGTTACCGTTTAATGTTCCTCCACCAGTAAAGCGATAATTACCACTGTAGCTGGTAACTGTTCCGTCTTCGCTAATACTTACGGTAGTAACCGAAGCAAGATTGCCATTGCCGATGGTAGCATAAGTATAGTAAGAGCCAAGTACATTGGTTTGTAACTCCATTTTAACCGTGTTTTCATTTACACGGTTTATGACTACGCGGTTAACGTTATTACCCCCAGTGGTACTGCCATTATAAGTGCCTAACCATCCATCACTCCAAAAAATGCAATTTCCATCATCTATATTCGCCTGGGGATCATAATTTGTTGAATATCGGTTGGTACAACCAACTTTCGCACAGGAAGAAAATGTAAAGACAATAAAAACTGCTATAGCTAAACTCCTTGCATTCATAAAATGCTATTTAACAACGGATTGAAAGATGGGTTAAATAAATTATTTGCTTCCGCTAAATGCGTAATACAAAGTGCTTTGCCCGGTTTGTGTAGCAGCACCGCTAAGGGTAAGCGTGTTACCGTTTAAAGTGCCTCCACCAGTAAAGCGATAAGTACCACTGTAGCTGGTAACTGTTCCATCTTCGCTAATGCTTACGGTAGTAGCCGAAGCCAAATTGCCATTGCCAATTGTGGCATAAGTGTAGTATAAGCTACCTACGCTGGCCTGCAATTCCATTTTAATTGTGTTGTCGTTAACTTTAGTGATAACCACGCGGTTTAGGTTATTGCTCCCGCCTGTAGTCCCGTTATAAGTACCTACCCATGCAGTGGCTAAATCCTTTTTACAACTTGAAAGTGCAAAAGCAAATACGGCTGAAAGAATAATGAGTTTGAATTTCATAATAGGTTTTGGTTTTAGTTGATGTAAAAATAAAAGAATGGCTGATGTATGCCAACCATTACACTCAGGCTTGCTGCAGTTGCTCTGCAATCCGGCTAAGCAGTTGCTCCACTTCATCTTTCTCCACCCGGTTTCCGGTATCTTCAAAAATGGATATACTGTTCTGCGCAAAATCAAGCGCCTTAATCCAGTCCTTTTTGGCCACATAAACCTGCGCCAGGTTATATTTACAACGGGCGGTGTTATCGGGTGTTGCAGCTTTAAAACAAATAGATAGGGCTTTTTGTAACGCAGTTTCGGCACGGTCGGGCTGCCCCATCTTCAGGTAGCACATGCCAATGTGGTTGTATGAAATAGCCATATTTTGTAAATGCATGATATCTTCAAAACCTATAGAAGCACTGTTAAAGTAAGAAAGTGCGGTAACATAATCGCCCTGCCCGTAATAGTGTTGCCCGAGTTGTAACTGACAGCCGCACAGGCGCTCGGTATCGTGGTTTTCGATTAAAACAGCCAGCGCCTTTTTTAAATAACTAACCGATTTTTCGGGAGCATCTTTACGGTAATAACTATTCTCAAAAAGCGATTGTAATACGGCAACCACAAGATTTGGCTTTTCGGCTCTTACCTTTTCGGCAAGCTCCAGTGCTTTGTTTAGGTATTCTTCGGCTTTATCGTATTGGGCTAAAAAAGTATGGCATACCCCTGCAAAAGAATGATGATGCGCCAAGGCAGCGGTGTATGCAGTGTTTGGATAACGGTTGATAGCTGTTACACAAATTTCTAAAGCCTTTTGATAATTGGAGTGAAAGTAAAATTGAGCCAGACTGTTGTTAAATTGCAGAACCAACTGAATTTCTTCATCGGTTTCATTAGCCAATTCTTTGTTCTGCTCTTCTAAAAAATCGAGACCGTAATAACTGTTCTCCTGAATTTGCTGCCGGTTAATCAGCAATATCTCTAATATATTTTCTTTTGTCATGGCTTGGTAGCAAGTAAATTTACTTGCCACACCATCAATATTAATAGGATGTAGCTCATCCATCTACAACAATATGCACCCTGTAATAAGATGGTACGAATGCAGCATGACATGCGCCATTAAACTGTAGGGCCAGATAGTCGATAAAATAAAAAAGCCAC
>CAMBIM010000025.1 GCA_945867505.1 Chitinophaga pinensis | reverse complement strand
GCTTCTCACTTTGCGCGGTTGGGCTCTGGTAGTGCAGCCCGTTCGGTTTATCCTTTAATTTCGCAATGGGGAAAAACAAAAACCGTAAAAGGTTCAAGCGATGAATACGCTATTCCGTTTGAAAAGAATCTTCACCCTGTATTCAAAACGTTTCAGAACACTATTTTGATTGCCAGCAGTCAGGAGAAAAAGGTAAGTAGCCGTGTTGGTCATTCGTTAATGAAGACCAACCCTTTTGCCAAAACGCGTTACGCGCAGGCTGAAGACAATTTGAAAGAGATTATCAAAGCGCTTAAAAAAGGTGATCTCGAAAAGTTCGGTGCTATTGTAGAAGAAGAAGCTATGACGCTTCACGCGCTGATGATTTGTTCCACTCCATCTTTTATTCTAATGGCTCCTTCTACTTTAACTATGATTGAAAAAATCAGAAAGTTCAGAGAAGAAAGTAAGCTGCCGGTTTACTTTACCTTAGATGCCGGTCCTAATATTCACCTGTTGTATCCCAAAAACATAGCTAAGAAAGTGCAGAAGTTTATTTATGCCGAACTGGAAAAGCATTGCGAGGCAGGAAGAATAATTCAAGATAACGTAGGCAAAGGTCCGGTAACTGTTATTCATTAGTTTTAATTCTTTTCCTCGGTGGCAGATTCAAAGGTTTCTCATAAAATATTCAATTCTAAAATTCTTTTGTTTGGTGAACACATCATCAACAAAGGAGCGATGGGTTTAGCCGCACCGGTCGAGCATTACAACGGGGTGTTTCGGTTTGGCGATTTAAAAAAAGATAAGCGCGTTAAAGAATCGAACGCTTCGTTGAAGCTTTTTGCCAACTACATTATTTACCACGAGCAGATTGCCACACAGTACGATACCAATCAGTTTTTGGGCGATATTGAAAAGGGTTTGTATTTCGATTCCAATATTCCGCAAGGTTATGGTTTAGGTAGTTCCGGTGCCTTGGTGGCGGCTGTATATCATCAATACAATAAGTTTAAAAAGAAGAGCCGCCCTATTAGTGAAGTGAAGAATGATTTAGCTTTGTTAGAAAGCTATTACCACGGTAAAAGCTCGGGGCTGGATGCAATAGTTTGTTACACCGACAAAGCCGTGCTGGTAGATAAAGGAGAAGTAACCGAAATGTTTGATTTGCCGGTGAGCGCTAAACCTGCTTTAAAGGTGTTTCTAATCAACACCCACATACCGCGCAGCACCGCACCATTTGTCAATCTGTTTTTAGAGAAATGTAAGGACGCAAAGTTCATGAACTCTATACAAAAGAGTTTAGTGCCTACTACCAACGTAGCTATTGAAAGTTTTATACAGCATAAACATGCTAAGTTGATGGATTGCGTAAAACTCATTTCGCAATTGCAATACGATATGTTGCCCGAGTTTATACCCAACGCGTTTAAAGATGTTTGGAAAGACGGACTAAAGACGGACCAGTTTCATTTAAAAATTTGCGGAGCCGGTGGCGGTGGCTTTATTATTGGCTTTGCCAAAGCCGATGCCGATGCCGATTTAAGTTTACTGTTGGGCGCAAAGGATGTAATTGAGTTGATGAAGATATAACTGCTACGAAATTGCAAACCCCGCCTTCTCCAAATCATTCCAAAACCCGGGATAAGATTTGTTGACCACTTCGGGGTTTTCAATTTCTATTTCGCCCATCAAAGCAAGCGGAGCAAAACTCATGGCCATGCGATGGTCGTTGTAAGTTTTAATAGGAGAGGAGGGCAACTGAAACTTGCCCCTTAACTGATAGAAGAAAAATTCGGGCGCGTAGCCCAGGTCAACGTTTATTTTCTTCAATTCGGTTTGCAGGGCGGCAATGCGGTCGGTCTCTTTTATCTTCAAACTATCAATACCCGACATACCGCAGCAAATGTTTTTGGCTGCAAACATAGCGGCAAAGGTTTGTGCCAAATCGGGGTTGTTCTTAAAGTTCAACTTCATCAGCGTAGGGTAATCTACCTCTGTTTTGCGCAGCAAAGCTCCTTCGGAATTAAATTCAGTAGTTACGCCAAAGCGTTTCATCCACTCTGCCATTTCGCGGTCGCCTTGTGTCCAGTCGTCTTTCAAACCTTCTAAAAATATTTCGGCTTCGTCAGCCAAAAAGGCGATGGAATACCAATAGGATGCCGAAGACCAATCGGAATTAATGGTGAATGGTGAATTAGGAATGGTGAATTGGTTAGGTTCAATGGTAATAGAGTTTTCGTCCCAACTATTTTTTACACCAAACTGCTCGAGAATTTTCAGCGTCATTTCTATGTAGGCGCGCGAGGTAAGTTCGGTGGTAAATTTTATGCGTAGTCCTTTCTCAAGAAAAGGTGCAATGAGCAACAGCGCAGTAATAAACTGACTGCTGATGTTTCCTTCTATCCAAACCTCATCATCCACCTTGCTCATATTAACCGGATGAATTTCGAGAGGAGGGAAGCCTTCTTTTTCTTTATAACGCACGTCAAAGCCCATTTCGCTTAATGCGTTTACCAGCGGTTCAATCGGGCGCTCTTTCATTCGTGCATCACCGGTAATAATGGTGTGCTTATTAATAGCGCAATAGTAAGCGGTAAGAAAACGCATACTCGTTCCCGCATCCAGCACATTTACTTCCGTTTCATCTTTAGCAAGTATGCTGATTAGGTTTTGCGTATCGCGCGCGGTAGAAAGATTTTCTAACTGAATTTTGTTTCCCGAAAGCGCGTTCAATATCAATAGCCGGTTGCTCTCGCTCTTAGAGCCGGGAATGCGTATGCGGGTGTTTATCTTTTTAGTTGGATGGGAAATTCGCATTACTAAAAGTTATAGAAGGTAGTGTTGTAGTGATCATACAGTGCTTTCGCAATTACTGCTTCATCAACATTATTATCAATTGTATAATTTCCTATTCCTTTTAGCAAGGTGAACTGATTTTTTGACTTCAAATTCTTCTTATCCTGTTTAATCAGTCGTAATATTTTAGGTATTGCTCTACCATTCACTTTGGGCAGGGGTCTTATGAAGCAGTTAGTCAGCCCTCCTATGGTGTTAAAATCATCTTCAGTTATCAGTTTCTTTTGCAAGCTGATATGACTTTCGCATACAATACCGGCAGCAACAGCTTCTCCATGCAATATCTTTATTCCACGATTAAGGAAGTATGTTTCAATAGCATGACCGATAGTATGCCCAAAATTTAGTGCTTTACGCATGCCGGTTTCAAATTTATCGTTTGCCACAATTTTTGATTTAATAGCGACATTTTTCTTTATAAGTAAATCCCAATTCAATTCATGAAGCGTAATTTTTTTCTTTCTCCTCCATGGAGAAAATAAATTGCCGAACCTGACAAATTCTTTTTGGTCAGCAATCAGGTAATGCTTAATTACTTCGGCAAGTCCGGCTTTTAATTCGCGCTCGGGTAATGTTTTTAAAAATTCGGTATGAATAAAAACAGCCTCTGGTTCATTGAACAAACCAATTTGATTTTTAAAGCCTTTAAAGTCAATTCCTGTTTTTGCACCCACGCTGGCATCCACCATAGCCAGCAGCGTGGTAGGAATATTGATGAACTTTATGCCGCGCTTATAACAACCGGCAGCAAAGCCGCCAAGGTCGCCAATTACACCACCACCTAAGTTAATGAGCAAGGTTTTTCTGTCGGCATTTTCATCGGTCAGCTTCTTCCAAACTATTTCGCAGGTAGCCAATGTTTTGTTTTTCTCTCCGCTCTTAATCTGAATAACACTATGCTTGGGTAAAAGCTTCTTGATTTTAGGATAGCAATGCTTTAGCGTGTTTTCATCCACCAACACAAAAACTTGGGAGTAGGCTTTAGCTGAAAAGAATTTGGAGAGGTGTTGAAGAGAATCTTTACCGGTAAAGATTTTTGATTGGGCAGCAGACATACTCTTAAAACTTTCGTTCTAAAATAACAGAGCCTACAATGGCATCGCGCATATTCAGTTGAAAAGCAGCATCAGATTCTTCTACTTCTAATTCTTCAACCGATTTTATTTTATAGATGCCTTCGTTTTCAATTTTTAGTTTGCCGCGCTCAATTTTTTCTTCATCGGTTAATCCGCGCTCATAGTTGCCTTCAGCAAAAACTCCTTTCTGTTTTTGGTGAATCAAAAGTTCTTTCGGTTCTTTTTTCTGCTGAAAAGTAGTTAATGGTTTAGGTTGTTGGGTAGCCGCTTTTTTAGCCGTATCGGATTCTGCCTGCTTACGCTTTATTTCGCGCATAATATCTTCCAGCGGGTTAGCAACAGGAGGAGATACCGGTTTAGGTGCAGGTGTAGAATTGTCAGGGGCAGGTGCTTGTCTCTTTCGCTCTTTATCCTCCTGATACTTTTTGTTGATGGAGTAGGCGAAATAAGCAATACCTAAAATTATATATGCAATGGCTTTAAATTCCATGAAAGCAAGTTAGAAATTTTAAACACAATTTAAATACAGCCACGAATTACACGAATTAAAGTAGCAATGATTAATTTGTGTAATTCGTGGCTGTATAGTTTTAATTGATGTAAACGGTTTTAATATTCACAAACTCCTTCAACCCATATTCCGAAAGCTCGCGACCAAAACCACTTCGCTTAATGCCGCCAAATGGCAAACGCGCATCACTCTTTACAATATCATTAATGAAAACATTTCCGGCTTCTAACTCCACCGCCAGTCCTTCTGCTTTTGCTTTATCGCTACTCCAAATAGACGCTCCCAAACCGTAAACGGAATTGTTGGCCGTGGCAATAGCTTCTTCTTCGTTCTTTACGCTGATTACACTCCACACCGGTGCAAATATTTCTTCATTAAAGGAAGTAACGTTTGCGTTTACGTTGGTCAACACTACTGGTGAAATAAAGTTTCCTTCTGTATTCGGCACTTCGCTTCCGTAATACGCATTGGCTCCTCGTGCTACAGAATCAGCAATTTGCTTTTTTACTTTCTCCAATAAATCTTTTCTAGCTAAGGGACCAATATTCGTTGTTTCATCTAAAGGGTCGCCAACCTTAAGTTCAACAACTGCTTCAATCAGTTTTGTGGTAAATACTTCTGCTACTTTTTCATTCACAATAAACCGCTTTGCTCCGTTGCAGCTTTGTCCGCTATTAATGCTGCGAGATTTAATAGCACCGGCTACGGCTAAATCTAAATCGGCATCTTCCAACACAATAAAGGCATCGTTGCCGCCCAATTCCATCACACACTTTTTAATATGCTTTCCCGCTTGTGCGGCAAGTATACTACCTGTGGCATCGCTGCCTGTAAAACTAATGCCATGAACGCGGGAATCTGCAATTACATGACCTGCATCTTCGTTGCTTAAAAAATAATTTTTGAAAATATTTTTTGTAACTCCAGCTTCATCAAATAACTCTTGAATAGCCAAAGCACATTGCGGCACACAAGGCGCGTGTTTAAGGATAGTTACGTTGCCCGAAATTAAAGTAGGAATGGCAAAGCGGAACACCTGCCAAAAGGGAAAGTTCCAGGGCATAACAGAGAAGATAATCCCCAGCGGTTCAAAGCTGATGTAGCTTTTAGAAGCATTGCTCTTTACGGTTTCGTTTTGTAAAAAAATTGGTGCATTCTCAATGTAATAATCAAAAGCAGTAAGGGTTTTGTTTAATTCATACTCTGCTTCGCGAAGCGGTTTGCCCATTTCAAGGGTAATCAATTCGGCATAGCGTTTTTTATTCTTCTCTAAAATCAGTGCTACTTTGCGCAATTGTGCGCCGCGTTCGTCTACAGTAAGTTTCTTCCAAACTTTAAATGCTTCTTGCGAAATATTCAAATCTGGAAAAGCATCAAGCGGAAACTCTTTTATCAGTTTATTATCAACCGGATTAATTGTAGCATAGTTCATGCTGCGAATAACACCAATTATGAGGAATTATTTTTCAGGAAAATTGCCAAAGGATGTTACAAACTAACCCGCTTTACTTTAATCCAAATATCGCTATTGCGGCCTTTATCATCGGTACAGGATATTTTTATGTCATTATCTTCAGGTATAAAAAAGAGTTTGGTTCGGGCATCCGTCTTTTTATAAAACCGGTTGTTGATATACCAATAAACCGTTTTTACATCATTAGTTACATCGCAGCTTAGTTGTAAAGGCTCCGGTGTTTTTTTGCTAATAAAATATTCTGTGCCATTTTTAGGTGAGCGAATGCTCGGTGCGCCTTCTATAAAAACTTTATCGCACTTTGGGTTGTGTGTGGGGATTTTTTCGTAGGCAATTCTATTTTCCTCATAATACGATTGCATTTCGGGAGGCACTATTTTGTAGAATTTTTTCTTGTAGCCATTATCCGGCAAGCAGTTCTTGCAGTAAGAAATTTTATCGTTCGCATCCACTGCCACTTCACGCATGTTATCGCATTTGGTGCTGTTGCTTACCAGCGGAATGAAATAATCCATCACTGTATTTTTACAGAAATCGTTTGGCAGTTTGCCGGTTTCGGAACACACTGACCGAATGCCGCATTCCTTAGGCATGTTATACCATTCGTTGCTGCTGTTGTAGTCAATGGTGTTGAAGATTTTGAAGAGGAGAGGAGTCGCGATGTTCGCTCCGCTTAATTCCGGAACACCTGCACCGGAAAAGTTTCCCACCCAAACACCCACCGTATAATTTTTATTGTAGCCAATACTCCAGGCATCACGCTTGCCATAGCTTGTTCCGGTTTTCCAGGCAATGCGTGGGGTGTGCGAACTTTGTTCCCAGTTGGTTGGCAAATCGGGACGAGCAAGGCGGGAAAGAATTTCTGTTAGCATGAAGTTGGAGGAAGGAGATAGAACAGAAACCCCTAAATCTCCTAAAGGAGACTTTGAAGGTGCGATAAAATTTGATTGATGGTAAACTCCATTGTTTGCAAAAGCAGAATAGAGTGCGGTCATTTCTTCCAACGTAACTCCGCACCCACCTAAGATTAGGGAAAGACCAAGTTTCTTTTCATCTTTTTTTATTTGTTTAAGGTTGCAGACTTCCAGTTTGCTAATCATTTTTTCGGTTCCTAAATCGTTTAGCGATTTTACTGCCGGTATGTTTAGCGAGTTTTCTAAAGCAAATTCTACTGTTACATATCCGTTAAACTTTGAATCGTAATTTTCGGGTTGATAGCCGTTAATGTTCAACGGCACATCGGTGAGCATTGCTTTGGGTGCAAGAATTCCATTATCGAAGCACAAGCCATACAGCAAAGGTTTAAGCGCACTTCCCGGTTGACGAACTGCATCGGCACCATTAACTTGTCCGCCATCGGTGCTGTTATTAAAGTCTGCAGAGCCTATGTAGGCAATTATATTATGCGTTTTGTTATCGAGCACCACCACCGCGCTGTTGTGTATACCAAGCGTGTAAAGCGAACTCACATAATCTTTAACCATCTTCTCCAGTTTTAGTTGCATCTGCATTTCAAGATAAGTGCTGATGATGTTGGTGAGAATGGTCTTCTTTAATTTCAACGAAAGATGCGGGGCAAACTTTGGTGCTTCACTTCGCTTAGCATCAAGCGGTTCATCAAGCGCATCGGCAATTTCTTTTTCATTAAAAAGTTTATCGGCACTGAACCGTTTCAGCCATTTATTTCGTTCACGAGTAATTAAATCGTTTTTATAACCCAAACGAAGAGATGACGGGCGATTAGGAATAATGGAAAGAGCAGTGACTTCTGCCAGAGAAAGATGGTCTGGATTTTTTTTGAAGTATAGAATAGAAACACTTTTTACGCCTTCAATATTGCTGCCATAAGGAACAAGATTGAAATACAGTTGCAGTATTTCATCTTTCGAATATTTCCATTCCAGTTGAAAAGCGCGAAAAGTTTCTTTCAGCTTATTGAAATATGTCCGGTCTTTAGGTTCTAGCATTCGCGCCACTTGCATGGTTATAGTAGAAGCACCGGAAGTTCTTTTAAAATGAAGTAAATTCATTGCAGCGGCTCTTGCCATTGCAATAGGATTTATACCAAAGTGGTGGTAGAAATATTTATCTTCTTTGTATAGCAACGATTTTTTAAGTATTGGTGAAATTTCTTTCAGTTCAGTTTTCATCCGCCACTTTTGGTCCTGTGTCAAAAAGGCATGAATTACTTCGCCTTTATTGTCAAGCACTATAGTGGAGTATTCAATTTTATCGGGAAGCGGTGAAAATAGATTGAACAAAACGAATAACAGCAGCAAGATTGCAGTTGCAGTTAACAGCATTTTAATAGACTGGAATAATTTCGTTTTCACTTTCAACTATAACAAATCTTTGGCGTTTGCTTTGAAATTTTACACTTCTGTGACAATCCTTCTGCCTGATTATTACGTCTATATATTAGTGTGCATATTTTTCTTCTGCAACAGTTAGGCAGATTTATATTTTGGCATCAAGAAATATTTACCGAAATTAATTGGTGGCATGGTTTTAATCATCAACCACAAAACGAGATACAGATGGCTTACAAAAATTATAAATTCAAAACTCTTCGTGTATTTGCCAGCGATGAATGGTTGGCTAACCGCAGCCGCGAATACCGTAGTGTTTTTGATAGAACAGAAACCACTTATATCAGTGCAGAAATAGCCTTTTATAATAAGCTTTTTGATGAGCAGGATTGGGAAACTACGGTTACCCTTAAAGCATTTTCGCATCTTGAGGGTAAGAAAAAGGAGTTGAGCTCTCAGGATGAGAAAAGAAAAATTCGTTTAGATGAAAATGTAGTTTACATCAACAAGGGGTGGGGAATGGCTACGCCCGGTTCTTTTTGGACTGCCGGAGAATACAGTTGGGAAGCCTACATTGACAACGAATTGATAGGAACTAAACGTTATTACATTGAAGATATTGGAAGAGTTTCTGCGGACTACAATCCGTATTTCGATATCGAAAGCATTCGCTTTTTTACCGGTGATTATAATGCTGTAAACAACGAAAATAAAGTTTATCTTAAGCAAATCAGCCGCAACGAAACGCAGTATTTGTATGCCGAGTTTAAGTTCCGTAACAAAGTGACTACTGAATGGAACTGCGAATTGTTTTTCAATTGGTATAACGCTTCGGGTTTGTTGAAAGCGCGCATTGAGCGTTTTCGCAAAATTGAAGCTGGAAAAGAAAATGAAGTTTTTCCTTTTAACGAGGGTTGGGGTAACGATATACCGGGAACCTGGAAGGATAACCACTACCGGTTAGAAGTTATTTTTATGGATACCGTAATTGCTGTGCTACATTTAGATACCGGTGAAGATGATGAAGAAGGCGAAGTGGAAATTTCTACCGTAAGCGGAAATATTGCAACGGTTAGTTCTGCGCCACCTACTGCGCCCGATGAATCTTTAGATGCCAGTGTGAAAAAACTGGATGATTTAATTGGTTTAGATGAGTTGAAAAAGGAAGTGAAGAATCACATTGATTATTTGAATTTCTTAAAACTTCGTCAGGAGAAGGGTTTTAAAGATTCTGAAAGAATAAACCTTCATTCGGTGTTTACAGGTAACCCTGGAACAGGTAAAACAACGGTGGTGAAATTGCTTGGGCAGATTTACAAAAGCATGGGCTTGTTAAGCAAAGGGCATGTAAAAGAGGTTGACCGTTCTCAATTAATTGGCGAATACATCGGGCAAACTGCACCTAAAGTGAAGAAGGCGATTGAAGAAGCCAAAGGAGGTATTTTGTTTATTGACGAAGCCTATGCCCTTGCTCGTGAAGCTGACGATTCGAAGGATTTTGGAAAGGAAGCGATTGAAGTTTTGATAAAAGAAATGAGCGATGGCTCAAAAGACTTAGCCATTATGGTTGCCGGTTATCCGCACGAAATGGATATTTTCTTGAAGTCGAACCCCGGAATGAAATCGCGCTTTGCCAACTACTTCCATTTTGAAGATTATTTGCCTGATGAATTACACTCCATTGCATTGGGCTATACGGCTTCAAAAAGCGTTCACATGACCGAAGCGGCTCAACACTATTTAGCTGATCAGCTGATGGAAGGTTTCCGTAACCGCGATAAGACTTTTGGTAACGCACGTTTTGCAATTTCAATTATTGATGAAGCAAAAATGAATCTAGGTTTGCGCTTAATGAAACGTGCTGATTTGCGTGAGTTAGATGGCGATACACTTTCCACCATTGAAGTAGAAGATGTGGAGCAAGTGTTTAAACAACGCGGTAAACGTAAATTCAATATCAACGTCAATGAGAAATTATTGCAAAGCGCATTAGATGAGTTGAATGAATTGGTGGGTATTAGCAATATTAAAAACGAAGTAAATGAGTTGATAAAACTGGTTCGTTTCTATCACGATATTGGAAAAGATGTATTGAATAAGTTTTCGCTGCACACCGTGTTTACCGGCAATCCGGGAACCGGTAAAACAACTGTGGCGCGTATCATGGGCAAAATTTACAAAGCCCTTGGTTTAATTGAACGTGGACACATGGTGGAGCTTGACCGTCAAGGATTGGTGGCAGGTTTTGTTGGTCAAACAGCTTTAAAAACGGACGAGCGTATTAAGGAAGCTAAAGGCGGAGTATTGTTTATTGACGAAGCTTATGCGCTTGGCGAAGGAGGCGATTTTGGTCGCGAAGCCATAGAAACTTTGTTGAAACGAATGGAAGACAGCCGTGGAGAATTTGCGGTGATAGTTGCGGGTTATACAGAGCCAATGACCCGTTTCTTAGAATCAAACCCGGGCTTGCGTTCTCGTTTTGACAGAACCTTTACTTTTAACGATTACAATGAAGCAGAACTGTTCCGTATAGCCCTTTCGTTATTGAAAACTGAAAATATTCGTTTAGATAATGAGGCTTACGATTATTTGCAAAAGTACATCAACTCTATTTACATATACCGCGATAAATACTTTGGTAATGCCCGCGAAATTCGAAAGCTGATTGCCGAAGCTGTTCAAAACCAAAACTTGCGTTTGGCTTCTATGAAAAAAGAAGAGCGAACTAAAGAAATGCTGGAAACCATGAACCTTGAAGATTTGAAAGAATTTAAAATCAACGAAGGCAAGCGCGGTAGTTTAGGGTTTAAATACTAATTCCTTTTCTACATGTCAGAATTGCCTCTCAAACGATTCAATATTCGTGTTTACGGATTGCTCATCAATCCTAATCAGCAGCTATTGGTTGCCGATGAATCATTTAAAAGCGGTCAGCTTGCCACTAAATTTCCCGGTGGTGGTTTAGAATTGGGCGAAGGTTTAATTGATGGTTTAAAGCGTGAGTTTATTGAAGAAACAGGAATTGAAGTTGACGTAAAAGAACACTTCTATACCACCGATTTTTTTGTGCAATCTGCATTCGAGCTTTCGTCAGATAGTCAACTCATCAGTATATACTACTTGGTAGAATCAAATGCTTGGCAGCAAATAAAGACCTCTAATAAAAAATTTGATTTTGAATTTATAGAAGGAGTGGAGGCGGAGTCTTTCCGTTGGGTAAATATTTCTGAATTAGAAAGCGAAATGGATATTGTTCTTCCTATAGATAAAGTGGTGGTAAAAAAGTTAGTAGCGCATTTCAAAAAATAGCTAAACATTCCACAGCCGTTTACAACAAAAAAACCTTTGTAAGCAACAATATCCAGATACGAACTTAATTCTCGGCAAGGGCGTAATACATGGCATAACAAATAAACGATTATGCCAAATCTCAACTCAAACTACGAACAGTACCATTTAACACACAGCAATTTTGTAGAAGCCTACAAAATGGTAAACGAATATGTGACCGAACTTTACAAACTGCCTAAACGTTTTTTAGATGAAACGGAAGGAACGATGAGTTTGATTTCGAACAAACAGTTTGCACCAAAGTCTCCTTCAGATAGTAATAGTTCTGTTCGTGATGTAGTAGATTTTATGAACCAGTTAGATGAGTTTACCATGCACACTATTGGTTTGTTCAATAAACACATGGCGCATATTGATGAAACTGAAGTTTACATGCAGCAGGCAACGGCTTTAGAAGCTAAAGTGGACGGAACTAATTTAGGTGATTATGCAAAAGAGTATGCCGTGCTTACACCGCGTGTAGATGAATTGATGCAAGGTTTAAAGCAGATTAAAGAAAGAGCCGATGATACTTTACAATGGCTGCAAAAATTGGAATTGAAGTGGGAAGATGTAAAGGTAGATGTTAGGCAAGCTGCTTAACACAAGCATTCTTCTCCTTCACTCTTTGAAAGGTTTCAGATTTTAGCATTATACAAATTGCTTGTTGTGCGTTACAAAAGGTAAAACATTGCGCAAGGCTGGTGTGTCGTATATCTTGTTAGTATAAATCAACAAGCTATGACACAACAAGAAAAACCTTACGACCAATACTGTAACCTTCACCGCCAATTTATTGACGAATACAAAGTGATAAGCTCGCATGTAGCTGAACTTTATCAACTTCCTAAAAAGTTTATTGAAGAGAATGCTTCGGCAATGGATAGATACATGGCAGAATCATCTATGCCAGGTTCACCGGCAGATTCGGATGGCTCGGTTAGAAGCGTGAGAGAGTTTATCTACCGCATTGAAGATTTTAAGTTGGAGATAATGGGCTTATTCTTCGAACACCGGGCGCTGATAGAAAAGTGCTCTGTATATATGAAGAAAGTACAGTCATTAAGGTTCAGCAAGTTTAATGCTGATACAGAACAAAAGTTTGTTGAGTTAGTGCCGGAATTAACCAGTCTACGTTTTGGTATGAAATGTATTGAAGAAAAAGCTGCGGGTATGGCGAGTAGATTAGAAACTGTAGAAGGAAGTTGGAATAAAATTAATGAGAGAATGGCTGCTTAAAAGTAGCACGTTATAAAGAGTTCATGTGTCTTAGGTTTAACTCCTCTAGCGAAAGCTGAGGAGTTTTTTTGTTTTATACAGGTGGTTATTGCGAGGCTATGTGAAGCAGTTTCCTCACTCGCGCTCATAATTGCTTCGCTTCGGAAACCTTCGCTCGCAACTATGAGCCTTTTTAATTCGCTCTTACTCCGCCAACTCTTCTTTGGATATCGTGAAGTTCTCCTTTTGGTATGGCAGCAATTAGTTTCTGCGTGTATTCGCGTTGTGGGTTGTTGTAGATGTCGTCACTAATTCCCATTTCTTCAATTTTTCCTTTGTTCATTACCACCATGCGGTCGCTCATGAATTTTACAACTGATAAATCGTGAGAAATGAAAATGTAAGTGAACTTAAATTCCTCGCGTAGTTGAATCAACAAGTTCAACACTTGCGCTTGTACAGAAACATCGAGTGCTGAAACAGATTCATCGCAAATAATAAACTTAGGATTTAGTGCCAACGCACGCGCAATACAAATACGCTGACGTTGCCCTCCCGAAAACTCATGCGGATAACGATTGAAGTGTTCCGGTTTCATATTCACTTTATTCAGCAAATCCAATACTTTCTCTTTACGCACTTTATCGTTATCGTAAACTCCATGCACAGTCATTGGTTCCATAATGGCGTTGCCAATAGTAATGCGCGGGTTTAATGAAGAATATGGATCTTGAAAAATAATCTGCATGTGCCTACGCATTTCAATCATATCTTTTTGACCAAGCGTAAGCAAATTCTTTCCGTCAAAAATAACTTCGCCACCATGTGCAGGAGCTAAACGCAGAATAGTTCTGCCTAAGGTTGTTTTACCGCAACCCGATTCACCAACCAATCCAAGAGTTTCGCCTTCGTGCACATCAAACGTTACATCATCTACCGCCTTTACATAATCGGTAGTTTTACCCATAAAGTTTTTAGCAGTAGGAAACCATGTTTGCAAATTCTTTACTTGCAGTATTGGTTTGTTTGCCAATACTCTTTCTCTTCGGGCACGGGTTACTTCATCTGAAATTACCACTGCGTTAATAGCATCGGCAACCGATGTTGGTTTGGCAACTACTGTTCCGTCTTCCTTCTCTTCCATAAAATCAACTACTGTAGGAAGTTTACTTAATCGTTTGCCAAGAGGAGGACGACAAGCCAATAAACTTTTAGTATAAGGATGTTGCGGATTGCCGAAAATTTCAAGAACATTTCCCTGCTCTACAATCTTTCCTTTATACATCACCAGAACACGGTCAGCAATTTCGGCTATTACACCCAAGTCGTGCGTAATGAAAATAATAGAGCTATCAATTTCGCCTTTTAGTTGCGCCATCAAATCCAAAATTGTAGCCTGAACGGTTACATCCAAAGCGGTAGTTGGTTCATCAGCAATCAAAATGCTTGGGTTGCAACTCATTGCCATCGCAATCATCACGCGCTGTTTCTGACCACCGGATAGCTGATGCGGATAAGCATCTAAAATACGTTGTGGATTAGGCAGTTTCACCTTCTCAAACATTTTGAGGGTAATTTCTTGCGCTTGTTTCTTGGTAACTTTTTGGTGCAATACAATCGCTTCAACTACTTGGTCGCCACAAGTAAATACCGGATTAAGCGAGGTCATTGGCTCTTGAAAAATCATCGAAATTTCATTGCCACGGTAATTGCGCATTTCCTCTTCGCTAATCTTTGTCAGGTCAACTATTGTTCCGTCTTTCTTGTGAAAGTTTATTTCGCCACTGGCAATTCTTCCCGGTGGGTTAGGAATTAAACGCATAGCAGAAAGCGAAGTAACCGACTTACCGCTACCGCTCTCACCCACAATACCAATAGTTTCGCCACGGTGGAGGGTAAACGAAATATCGTTCACGGCTTTAATAATGCCGCCATCGGTTTTAAATTCTGTAACCAGATTCTTTACTTCTAATAGTATTTTGCTGTTGCTCATGCTTGTTTCTATTGTGTATTTCTGAACGGGATAAAAGTATTCTTAAATGGGAAGTTTGCAAAAATGAGTAGTAATGCGGGTGCTTAATACGTCAATCTTTGATTTGCAATTTCTGAATCTCTTTGGTTGTGTCTATCACTTTAAATCTTTCATCAGTTCTGTAGCCTACTACCCAAACAATCTTTTTGTTTGATTCAATTATCCAGATGTTTTCCTTTTCGTTCAACGGAATCTTTTCATCTGTAAAGAATTTCTTCAGTTTCTTCTTTTTCATCTTCATTCCGAAAGGGTAGAAGTAGTCGCCCTCTCTCCATTTACGCGCAACCAAAGGGTATTCCATTTTGGCCTTATCAATGTAAGCAGAGTTTTTCTCCGCTTTGATTTCTGATTTCTTCCCGATTGCTATCGGTATGATTTCTGATTTTAACAATCTACCTCCAAGTTTAACTTCCTTGTCGCCTTCTTCTATGTAATAAATAGAGGAATCTTTATCCGCGAGTTTAGTGAGAATGAAGAACTGTCTATCTTTAATAACTCGGGCAGAAGAAGAAAGAAACTGTTTCCCCGCTTCGGCATCTACTGCAGCAAGTATATCATCTACCTGTTCGGAATTGAAACGGTAATCTTTCAAATACTCATATAAAACGCTCGAAGCATTTTTCGTCTTCTTCAGTTTAAGAATAGGTATGTAAATATCGTTGCCTCTTAGCAGAAAAAGCTGTGTAGCTGATTTCTTCATTTGCTTTTCATACATCGTTTCCAGTTCAGTAAATAACTCAATCTTATCGGCAAAGGTATTCTCCAACGAAGGATTTATCTCTTTCAAAAGAGGAATAATGTTGTGCCGTATTTTATTGCGTGTGTATTTGTCATCGGCATTCGAACTATCTTCTCTAAACTCTAATTTGTTTTGTTGCTGATAGTTTTCAATCTCTTCTCTCGAAGCAAACAACAGCGGACGGACAATATTTCCTTGCCTAAACGGTATTCCTCGTAATCCTCTTATACCTGTTCCTTTAGTAAGGTTGAATAGAATAGTTTCTATGTTATCGTTTAAGTGGTGTGCTGTAGCTATGATGTCAAACTCTTTTTCTTTCCTTAACGTTTCAAACCAAGTGTAGCGCAGTTCGCGAGCGGCTAGCTGAATGGAAATGCTTTTCTCCTCTGCGTATTTTTCGGTTTTAAACTTCTTTACAAAAACTTCTACGTCATATTTCTTTCCCAGTTCCTTCACCAATTGCTCATCGCCATCCGATTCTTTTCCGCGCAATTGAAAGTTGCAGTGCGCAATAGCAAACGGAAACTCGGCTTTGTTGAACAAAGCGCACATCACTACCGAATCCATTCCACCGCTAACGGTCAATAATGTTTTCTTCTTCGCATTCGCCAATCGCTTGGCTGCGCTGAATTTAATAAACTTCTGCACAAGTGTTTTCTTCTTATTCATCTTCCAATTGAGTTAGTGCTTCATTCAATTCTCTAAGTGTTTTTGCATCGCCAGCAATTCTCGCCACTTCTTTTCCTTTGGTATATGCAGCTATTGCTTTGCCTGGTTCTTGCAAACGTTCATGCAATTTGCCGAGTTGGTAATACGTAGCCAGATAATCAGGAAACTTGTCGGAAAGTAAGTCTAAATATTTTTGCGCTTCTGCATCATTACCGGCACTTATATATTCTTGCGAAATGGCATATTTAAAGAACGCATCATCGGGCTTTTGTGCTTCCCATTCTTTCAACTTTTTCAGTCGTTCTTCATTCATAATAAATCTTCGTTTTCATCGAACAATGGTAGGGAAAATTTGTTTTGATAATTATCAAACTTAAATACTTTCGCACCGCAATTTTAAAAACAATACACAGATGAAGATACTTGTTCCTATAGCTAAAGTTCCCGATACTACTTCTAAAATCGCGTTTACAGACAACAACACTAAGTTCAGCCCGGATGGTGTTACTTTTATTATGAATCCAACAGATGAGTGGTATGCCCTCGTTCGCGCTATTGAATTGAAAGAAAAACAAGGTGGCGAGGTGGTTGTAATTCACGTTGGGTTGGCTGATTCTGAGCAAATCATTCGTAAGGCCTTGGCCATTGGTGCTGATAGAGCAGTTCGTGTAGATGCGGACCCTACTGATGCTTATTTTGTAGCGGCTCAAATTGCTAACCACGCAAAATCAGAGAACTACGATTTGATTATTGCTGGTAAAGAAACTATCGACTATAACAGTTACGAAGTTGGTGGAATGGTGGCTGAAATGCTTGACTTACCATGCGTTGCTCTTGTTCAAAAATTAGAAATTGAAAACGGAGTAGCTACTATAACGAGAGAAATTGAAGGCGGAACGGAAACGGTTGAAATTAAGTTGCCATTGGTAATTTGCGCGCAAAAAGAATTAGCAGAAGCCCGCATCCCCAACATGAAAGGAATTATGGGCGCAAGAACAAAACCTTTAGAGGTTGTTACTGCTGACGCTACTGAAAAGCTGACCGTAATTACTGGTTACCATTTACCGGAGAAAGCAAAAGAGTGCAAATATGTTTCGCCTGATAATGTGGGTGAGCTGGTGAGATTGTTGCACGAAGAAGCAAAGGTTGTTTAATTCTATTTTCTAAAATCTAAAGTCTAAAATAAATTATATGGCAGTTTTAAGTTTCGTAGAAGTATCGCAAGGGAAAATAAAGAAAGCATCGGTTGAAGCCGCTTACTATGGCTCTAAAGTAGCTGAAGGATTGGGTACCGACTCTGTAGTCGTTGTACTTGGCGCAGCTTCGGCTGACGAGTTAGCAACCCTTGGAACGGTTGGTGTAAAGAAAGTTTTACATGCGGCCGATGCACGTTTCAACAACTTCGATTCTAAAGCATTTACAAAAGCAGTGAGCGAAGCAGCAAACGTTGCCGGTGCAACTGTTGTTGTTCTTTCATTCAACCAAAACGGTAAGCTATTGGCTCCGCGTTTGAGTGTAAGATTGAAAGCCGCTTACGTTCCGGGTGCTGTGGAATTACCGGAGTTTAATGGTGCAAGCGCAACTGTTAAGAAAAACGTTTTCTCGGGTAAAGCATCTGCTTCGTACCAATTAAATACAGAAAAGAAAGTAATTGCCGTTAACCCTAATTCGCTTTCTCCTGTTCGCGGTGCAGGTGCAGCAGAGGTTGAAGCATTTGCTCCTACTTTAGCTGATGCAGATTTTTCTTCGGTAGTAAAAGGCGCTGACTTAATAGTTGGCGAAATTCCTTTGAGCGAAGCGGAGTTAGTAGTATCTGCAGGGCGTGGATTAAAAGGGCCTGAGAACTGGGGACCAATTGAAGAGCTTGCAAAAGTATTAGGTGCAGCTACAGCCTGTTCTCGTGCAGTTTCAGATGTTGATTGGAGACCTCACCACGAGCACGTTGGCCAAACCGGTTTAACGGTTCGCCCTAACCTTTACATTGCCGTTGGTATTTCGGGGGCTATTCAACACTTAGCAGGAGTTAACGGTTCTAAAGTAATTGTGGTGGTTAACACCGACCCTGAAGCTCCTTTCTTTAAAGCGGCTGATTACGGTATTGTAGGAGATGCAGCTGTAGTAGTACCAAAACTTATTGAAGAGTTTAAGAAATTAAAAGCTGCTCACTAGTAGTAAGCAATAAAATTGAAAATGTCATGCTGACCTTAAAAGCATGACATTTTTATTTACAGAAAATCCCTTTACATTTCGCACCGCTTGAAGTATTTTATAATACGGAATGAAAAAAATTGAACTCGATATTATAGCCCTTTCGCACAGCGTAACACAGTCGCATTCGTTTGCGGTGGTTTTAGGTGAAGTAGGCGGCACACGCAGATTACCTATCGTAATTGGAGGGTTCGAAGCACAAGCAATTGCCGTGGCTTTAGATAATATGAAACCATCGCGCCCGCTTACGCACGACCTGATGAAAACCATGTGCGATACTTTTGAAATTGAGTTAGAATACATTTTTATTTCGAAGTTGGTTGATGGTGTTTTCTATTCTAATCTGGTTTGCAAACGCGGTGCAGAATACTTTGATATTGATTCGCGGACCAGCGATGCACTGGCACTTGCCGTTCGTTTCGATTGCCCCATTTATGTAGAAGAATCTATTCTGTTAGAAGCCGGTGTAGAAGCCGACCCTAACGAGGAAGCTACGCTTATAGACCCGCAAGAAAAAGAAACAGCTGATTTGGCTAAATCTTCTGCTACCAGTTATCATACCATGAGCGTTCCTGAATTACAAGTGGAACTTAAAACTGCTTTAGATAACGAAGACTATGAACTTGCCGCCCGCATTCGCGATGAGTTGAAGCACCGAAAGTAATACCTCTCTATACCTATCCGAAGGAGATAGTACAAAGTCCTTCTCCTTCGACTAAGGATCTTGGATGAGGTGAATTATTCACTATTTCTTTTATGTTTGAACAAATCAAATTTTAAGCATGGAACGTTTTAGCGGACTGATTGGTGTGGTGTTAATTCTTGGAATCGCTTTCGCTTTCAGCAACAATCGTAAGGCTATTAATTATCGTTTAGTGTTAAGCGGTTTGGGGCTGCAACTATTCTTGGCCGTGCTTATTCTTAAAGTTCCTGTTGTTACCCGTTTCTTTCAAACTCTTGGTAAAGGAATGGAAAAAATAGAGCAGTTTGCCCGCGAAGGGGCTATGTTTTGTTTCGGTCATGTATTGCCTAATCCACCCGAAGCGGCAAAAGTGTTTGGTCCTGCCAATGCGTTCATCTTCGCTTTTAATATTCCTGCTACTATCATTATAGTTTGTGTGTTGGTGGCTATTTTATATCACTACGGTATTATGCAGCGCTTAGTTGCCATCATTGCGCGGGGTGTAAACTTTTTGATGGGTGCCAGCGGTGCAGAATCTTTGAGCAATGTTGCCAGTGCGTTTGTGGGGCAGGTAGAAGCACAGGTAATGATTCGCCCTTATATAAAGGGAATGACACAAAGCGAGTTACTTGCTTCTATGAGTGGTAGCATGGCTTGTATTGCGGGTGGAATTTTAATTGTGTATGTAAACATGGGCGTGCCTGCCGAGTATTTAATTGCTGCCAGTTTAATGGCTGCACCGGCTTCGCTGGTTATCTCTAAAATTGTATTGCCCGAAACAGAAGAGTCTCAAACCAAAGGCGTGGTAAAACTGGAGGTGAAAAGCAGCTACACCAACATCATTGATGCCATATCGCACGGTGCATCGGACGGAATGAAAATTTCTATCAACGTTATTGCCATGCTTATTGGTTTTATTGCCCTCATCGCTTTTGTTAACTATCTGCTTGGGCATATACACCCTGTGCTGGAATGGTGGCTGAACGTTAAAGCCATTTGGAGTGCCAACCATAACAACAGACGGTTAACTCTTGCCGAGTGGCATAACCTTCCACCATTCTTCAACTTTCTACAAGGCTTAAGCCTGAACAGTATTTTTGGTTGGGTGTTTTATCCTATTGCCTGGGCGATGGGGGTGCCCGTGGCAGAAGTAAAAACGGTGGCAACTTTCATGGGGCAAAAAATGGCTATCAACGAATTTGTTGCCTACGCTAACCTTACAGCTATTAAAGAAACGCTTTCGCCAAAAGCTTTGCTTATTGCCAGCTTTGCGCTGTGCGGCTTTGCAAACTTTTCATCGGTGGGTATACAAATTGGCGGCATTGGCGAACTTGCCCCGGAGCGCAGAACAGATTTAGCTAAACTTGGTTTACGCGCCTTACTTTGCGGCACATTAGCAAGTTACCTTTCTGCTACTATTGCGGGGATACTTTCTTAAAGCAAACTACCGCTGCGAACGCATTTTAAAACTCCACTCTACTTTAAAGCGCGCTTCTACTTCACCGCTTTGTGAGGTTCCTATGCTCGTTGCAGAGTAGGATTGTGGTTCACCGGTAATAATGGCTTTCTCCACCACCGCGTTCATTTCCTTTCCTTCTTTAAAAGTAAAAGTTGTAATGCCGGTAGCCTTCTTTACAAAATCCGCTTCCAGGTGCGTAACCAACATAGATACCGATGGCTTAGAACCATTGGTAAACATCATACCGTGCATACCGGTGCTCATTTCGCCTGCCAT
>CAMBIM010000024.1 GCA_945867505.1 Chitinophaga pinensis | reverse complement strand
CCCCTTTAAAATTCATTTGAAAATGTGGCTTGTGCGTGTATATTTGCGCGCGTTTTAAAAAATCATTCAAACAATAATAATATGGCAGATGTAAAACCCGATGAAATTTCATCGATTCTCCGTGAGCAACTCGCTGGATTTAAGAGTGCTGCGGAATTAGAAGAAGTAGGTACAGTATTGCAGGTAGGTGACGGTATTGCCCGCGTTTACGGCTTAACTAACGCCCAGGCGGGTGAATTGGTGGAGTTCAACAACGGAATTAAGGCTATCGTATTGAACCTGGAAGAAGATAATGTGGGTGTGGTATGGATGGGTCCTTCTGAAAAAATTAAAGAAGGCGATACCGTTAAGAGAACAGGCGTTATCGGTTCTATAAAGGTAGGCGAAGGTTTGGTTGGACGTGTAGTAAACACCCTAGGCGAGCCAATCGATGGAAAAGGTCCAATCACTGGCGAGCTTTACGATATGCCATTGGAAAGAAAAGCTCCGGGTGTAATTTACCGTCAGCCGGTAAACGAGCCGTTGCAAACAGGTATCAAAGCTATTGATGCGATGATTCCAATCGGCCGCGGACAGCGTGAGTTGATTATCGGTGACCGCCAAGTAGGTAAAACTGCTGTGGCAATCGATACCATTTTGAATCAAAAAGAATTTTACGAAAAAGGCGAACCCGTTTATTGTATATATGTTGCTTGTGGTCAAAAATCATCTACCGTAGCACGTATTCAAAAAACTTTGGAAGATAATGGAGCAATGGCATACACTACTGTAGTTTGTGCTTCTGCTGCCGATCCGGCTCCTCTTCAATTCTACGCACCTTTTGCAGGTTGCGCTATTGGTGAGTTCTTTCGCGATACCGGTCGCCCGGCATTGATTGTTTATGATGATTTGTCTAAGCAAGCTGTGGCTTACCGCGAGGTTTCTCTTCTATTAAAGAGACCTCCGGGACGTGAGGCTTATCCTGGTGATGTATTCTACTTACACAGCCGGTTGTTGGAGCGTGCTGCTAAGGTTAACGCTAACTTAGAAGTGGCTTCTCAAATGAACGATATTCCACCTTCTATCAAGCATTTAATAAAGGGTGGTGGTTCATTAACCGCTCTTCCAATTATCGAAACACAAGCGGGTGACGTATCGGCTTATATTCCTACCAACGTAATATCAATTACCGATGGTCAAATATTCCTGGAGTCGAACTTGTTCAACTCAGGTATCCGTCCGGCAATTAATGTAGGTATCTCGGTTAGCCGTGTGGGTGGTAACGCTCAGATTAAATCCATGAAGAAAGTGGCGGGAACGTTGAAGCTTGACCAGGCTCAATATCGCGAGTTGGAGGCGTTCTCTAAGTTCGGTTCTGATTTGGATGCGGCAACTAAATCTGTTTTAGATAAAGGCGCACGTAACGTGGAAATTTTGAAACAAGCGCAGTTCTCTCCATTTACTGTAGAAAAGCAAGTAGCTATTCTTTATGTAGGAACTAAGAACTTAGCCTCTAAAGTTCCGGTAAACAAAATCAAGGAATTTGAAAAGGACTTCTTAACTCAATTAGAGTCTCGTTTCCCTGATAAGTTGAAAGGATTGAACAAGCCAATGGATGACGCTACTGAAAAGTTGTTGAAAGACTTAGCGGCTGAAGTAAGTTTGTCTTATAACTAATCCCCAAATCCCCTAAAGGGACTTAAATACAAAAGCCTCCCGCAATTATCGGGAGGCTTTTTTTATTGATAAGTATTATTGTTTTTTCTACCAATTTAAACTGATAAAATAAGGAACAAAATAGGATGCAGATACTTTCTATGCAAAAGCATCTTACCGGCTGATGATTATTTTTTCGGTGCGCAGTAAATTTCCTTTGTTGGTTATACTTAAAAAGTAAATGCCATTGCTTAGGTATTGTGTGCTAAAGGAGAAGATACTGGTTCCTGCCTTCAAGTTATCTTCTAATAGTAATCGCACTTCTTTACCGGTAGCATCGTAAAGTGCAAAGCGGGTGAAGTTATCTTTAGGCGAAGTGAATTGCACCGAAAACTTTTCGGTAGCAGGAATAGGAAAAACTTTTGCCTGAATTTTTTCTTCCACTTCATTAACCGTAGAAACCACAGCAGAATCTGTGTTTGAAATTTTTGCCACCCAAGTGCGGTAGGCTTGTGTTTGATACACAAACGAACCGGATAGCCACGCCACATTAGGCTCATTATACTTGCGCTGTATGCCCGTGTAATCGCCCCAACGCTCAACGGTATCGGCCAATACATTTTCGGGTGCCTCGCCTTTTTTTACAATCAGCATTTCTGAAACATTGCCATCGGCTGCGCGGTAAAATGCAGCAGTGCCCGGGAAAGTATCGGGCGAAGAAAAGGAACAGGTAATAGCCGAACGGTTATCAAACTGATTATTGCCAAGATAGGCTATAGAAGGATAGCCGAGGTCTATGGTATCAAACGAAATTAGCCTGCCGGTAACGGTGGGTGTTGCGGAGGAAGGATTCTCTACATCGCCCAAGTAAATGCCAGCGGTGTAGTACTGTGTATCTATACAGTTTTGCACGTATTGTATGCGGTTGTTTTCTACCATAGCCGAAAGCACACGGGCATCGTTAGTGGCCAGATATTGTCCATCTTTTTGCAAGGCGTTTGGCGGAAGTCCGTAAGCAATAGGAGTTTTTAGAACCTTAGAGCTAAACTGTGCATTACCTGATTGATAGGAGTTTGAAATAGTGTGCAAGAACAATGTATCGTTACTCAAATCTCCAGGGCGCACGGATAGAAAATAAGTTTCGGGACCCGAGGGGGCAGAACCGCCCTGCACCGGGCATACGCTCCAAATGGGTTTTCCGTTCAGGTCAATATTGTGCCAGAAGTTATATTGAAGCGAATCGCCTGCATAGCCTTTTGCTTTATCAATTTGCCAAATGGCGGAATAACGAAAACCTGTTTTCCAGTCTTGCCCATCTTTTAAGTGGTTAAAGGTCATAAACAAATCGCTTTGCCCGATGGTAACAATGGGGTAATCGCTCCAGGTAGTATCGTTTAGGTAGTTGCCTTTTAGTATGTAAAAATTCCAGGTGCCGGTAGGTTCGTTGGTTTGCGAAAAGGCAACAATAATTTTTGAAGTAGTGCTGGTAACACCGGCAAAGAACATCACAATAAATCTATCGGTAGTGGGGTCGTACAATGCACGCGGGTCGCTAATGTTTTGCAAAAAGCCTAATGCCGAAGCGAATGACGATAGCGATTTGGTATAAACTTGTAAGCCGGTATCGTTATACATTTTTATGTTGCTGTTAACCACACTTACAATTTTGCCGGCATTAGAAATGGCCAGGTGGTTATCGTTTGGGGTTGACTGCGAATTATTGGCCGTAAAATTATTCAGCAGCACCGGTGCCGGTGGGCTGGCATCGCGCGCAGCTTTTGGCGGGCTTACTTTGTTTTGCTCTTGTTTTTTTTTTCGCTGTTGGGTTAGGTATTCTTTTTTGTTACCATAATCTGAAGCGGGCTTGGGCTGCTCTTGAATGGTAAGCACTTGAGGTTCCCAATCTTGCAAGGCAGTATCGGACAGATTAATGGTTTTAGCCAATGGAGCAGTGCCGTTGCGCTCTACCTTTATAGTAGGCGCTTGTGCCGCAACACCAATTGTAAACAGCACATATAAAATGAGGAATGAAAATTTCATGATACAAGTTTGAATAAATTAAAGATAACAGCTATGCACGATTTACAAAGTTGGTGTAAACAAAAAAGGTGCTTCCACCTGAAAGCACCTTTTTTGTTATTTTTAAATTTGAGTTTTAATATCCAAACACATCTTTTAATTCTAACACCTGCACCGGTCCTATTTCTTTTAGTGCATCTAAGTTCAAGTCTTCTTTTTTACCTATTACTACATAGTTGTATTTCTTTCCTTTAATGTGCTCGTTAAAGAATTGATGAACATCGGCAATAGTAGAAGTCTTTGCTTTTTCATAAATCACTTTGCGCACATCGTAGTTTAGGCCGCGTTTTTTAGCGCGGTCGTAAGCCCAATAAATATCGCTGCGGGTTGTCCAATCGCTTTCTAATGTTTTGATTACACTGGCACGTGCACCTTCAAACTGTTGAGGCACTTCCGGCATGTTGTTTAGCAACTTATCCATTTCGGCTAAGGCTGTTTTCAATTTATCGGCTTGCGTTCCTACATATGAAGTTACGTAGTGCGATTCATCGGCACGGGCCGGCACACCAAAACTGCTGTAAACTGAATAAGCCAAAGCCATCTTCTCACGAATTTCCTGGAACATGATAGAACTTAAGCCCGAGCCATAGTAATCGTTATACAAGTAAATGTTCGGATACAAATCTTTATTGAATGGAACATCTTTGCCTAAGAAAACAATTTCTGCTTGCTTCATGGGATAGTAGCATACAAAAACTTTGGTATCGTTCAACGGCAATTCAGGATATTTTTTTGCTGCCGGGTAATCTTTCAGCGTAGCATTTACCGGATGCAGTTTATTGAACACAGCAACAGCAGCAGTAGCATCAATGCTTCCGTAATAGAAAATTTTGTGCTTGTAGCTGCCCA
This sequence comes from Chitinophaga pinensis, assembly GCA_945867505.1. GTDB lineage: Bacteria > Bacteroidota > Bacteroidia > Chitinophagales > LD1 > Bog-950. The sequence continues at coordinate 16,829 of CAMBIM010000024.1, read as the reverse complement.
ACGATTTAACCAAATCAACCAAATTGTTTACATCCGCTTTTTGTAAATCTTCTTCGCTTAACACATTGGTGAAAGGATTCAACGCTCCGTATTTAGCGTAGTTCACCAAGCCGCTGTAGAGTATGGCATTCTTATTCTTCTTAGCATTCATTCTTCCTTGAATCATATCGCCAACCATTGCTTCATATACTTCTTTATCAGGTTTTACGCTCGATAGAATATGCTCGAACAGCGTAACGCCTTTCTCTAAGTTTTCTTCTAAACCGCTCAACGAAACATAAACACGGTCTCTGCCCGGGTTAACCGCAAAGGTTAAACCCAGCTTGTAAAATTCTTTCTTCAAATCTTCCGATGAATACTTATCGGTGCCCAAGTATTCCAAATAACTTATAGCTAAACCAAGGTCGCGGATATTATCCGTTCCCATATCGTAGATGTAGTTTAAGCTGAAAGTTTTGTTTACATCGTTCTTAATATAATCGAAAACCACATCGCCTTTGGCAAGTTTAGAATGGTTAATGTCTTTTTCAAAATCAATAAACTTAGGAGTAAGCGATGGTTGCGCCATTTCATCCCACTGTTTTTTGTAAGCAGAAATTTCTTCTTTGTTCATTTCTACTGAAGTAATCTTTGGCTTCTCTACTTTGTGAACCATAGCCTCGCCTTGACGCTTGTAGCAAGCAGCGTAATTGTTTTTGTAATGCTCGTTGGCAAATTTTACAATATCAGCTTTAGTAATTTTTTCCATTTCAGCTACTTGGTTCACCCAGTCTTTCCATTCAATGTTGTGAACAAAAGTTCCCATCATATTATAAGCTCTGCCATCGTTCTTCTCTGCCGCTTGTAAGCGTTCCAATTTAAAGTTTTGAATAATGGCAGGTAAAAGCCAATCGCCAAACTCACCTTTCTTTAATTTTTCAATTTCTGCTAAAAGCAAATCTTTTACTTCTTCTAACTTCTGACCTTGCTTAGGCTCGCCATAAAGTTTATGAAATACGTAGTCGGTGTTCTCGTCAACAAACGAATACGCCTGCAATACTTTTTGTTGTTGCACTAAATCTAAATCAATTAAGCCCGCCTGACCATTAGCTAAAATGCGGTCAACTAAATTAACCATCATCGCATCTTTCGAATTTGCTCCATCAAAACGGTAGCCCATAATTACGTGTTCCGGTTGCGGCCCTTTGTATTCGCGAATAATAGGCGAAGTAACTTCCGGCTCTGCTTGTTTTACAAATGCAGGAATGCGGGCAGCTTCCCAATCGCCATAATATTTTTCAACCATAGCCATAGTAGCATCCGGGTCTAAATCGCCAACTAAAATCAGCGCAACATTGTTCGGGCGGTAGTATGTTTTTTGGTAGTTGTAGATGTTGACCATCGAAGGATTTTTCAAATGCTCGCCTTCGCCAATAGTTGTTTGTGTACCGTAAGGGTGGTTGGGCAACAACGAGTTTTCAATAGCATGGTCGCTCCAAACGCGGTCGTTATCCTGGTTGCGGTTAAACTCTTCGTATACGGTTTCTAATTCTGTATGAAACAAACGAAGCACACAAGTCTTAAAACGGTTGGCTTCTAACTTTATGAATTTATCCAATGCGTTTGATGGAATGTCGTTTATATAAACGGTCATATCGGTAGAGGTAAAGGCATTGGTTCCTTGTGCCCCAAGAGACGTTGTCATTTTATCATACTCATTGGCAATTGACCATTTAGAAGCCTCGTAGCTTAACGAATCAATTTTTGCGTAAAGCAGTTTTTTCTTCGCTTCGTCCTTTTCGTTTTTGTGGTATTCAAAATAGGCAGAAACAGAATCGAGCAACACGCTTTCCTTTGCCCAATCTTTTGTTCCAAAATCGTGCGAACCTTTAAACACCATGTGCTCTAAGTAATGCGCCAAACCGGTAGTTTGTGGCGGGTCAAATTTTGAACCGGCTTTTACTGCCAGCATGGTTTGAATGCGCGGGGCATCTTTGTTTACACTGATGTAAACTTTCATGCCGTTGCTCAACGTATAAATTCTGGTTTTAAACGGGTCGTTAGGCACCGATTCATAAATTCTTTGTCCCGGTACATTTTCCTTTCCCACCATTTGCTCCGACTTTTTGCCCACCTGTGCAGGTTGCGCACCGGCAGCTATCCTTTGCGGCATTACCGGTGGATTTTTTACTTCTGTAGCTGATTGCACAGCAGGAGATAACCTTCTGGGAGTAGACGGAGTTGCTCCAGTATTTGTTTGTGTGCCCGAACTTAAACGTTGCGGCTGTTGCCCTGCTTTGCTTTCTTTGGTTGTAGCAGTTTGTGCGTTAAGTGCTAAGCATAAAGTTGCAAGCACAACGACTAAAATTGATTTTGTATTCATATTGGTTTATTGTTTTGGAAAAATTTATTCTTTTTAATCGTAATCTAATTCTAAGCCAAACTGCTGCTGCATTTTTTTTATGGAAGGATTCTTTTCCATCAAACGTTCAAACTTTTCTTTTGGCGTGTAAGGCTTGCTTCCTGATTCTACTTTCTTATCGGCAATAACTTCAAAAGTAATTTCTGCCCCTACCCGTTTCGAAATAAAATTCTGAATGCCCAAACGCACTTCGTCAAATTGTGTTTTCTGCACATTGCTTTGAACCTTTAAATAAATTTTGTTCAGCGATGTTTCATCTAACTCCGGCATGTAATTGGCAAAGCCTATGCGTAACCCTTTCTTTCCTTCGGGCACATTGGCAGCATATTCATTCCATAATTGTAAAATGTTTTCCTTATTCAGAAGCAATACTTCGCCCTGGTATTTTTCTTCTACTTCTTCTTGTAAAAGCTTTTGTGTAGAAGAGTCGTCTACATCATTCAGCGAATCAAGTGTGAGTAACTTCTTACTCTTTGAAATAGTTGTAGGTTGCGGATTGCGGGTTGCGGGTTTGTCGTTAGGAGTAGCCGGTGGCTCGTTTACAACGGCAACTTTCACTTTCGGCTTTTCAATCGTCAATGGTCGTTGGTCAACTATGGCTTTCTCATTGCTGGTGTCCGTTGTCCGTTGTCCGTTGTCCGTCTTTACGTCAGAAGTTTTTTTTTTACTTGTATCAGCCTCAACTGATATTACTGCGTTTACGTAACACATTTTTATCAGCGTTAGTTCAACGGTCAGGCGTTTGTTTTTCGATTGCTTGTATTGCAAATCGCATTGGTTGCCGAGGTTCAGGCAGTTCACTGTAAAATCTGCCGAAGCCAGCGAAGACTGCTCTGCGTATTTCTGTTTCAGGTTATCGCTCAACTCCATCAACGTAAGTGTATTCGCATCTTTACAGAAAAGTAGATTGCGGAAATGCTCGCACAAGCCGAGAATAAAATCATCGCCTTCAAAACCTTTCTTCAAAATCTGGTCGAAGAGTTGAAGGATGTTTGACAGGTTTTCGGTCAACAACGAATCGGTTACTTTAAAGAAGTAATCGTAATCCAATACGTTTAGGTTCTCTAAAACCGAAGCATACGTTAGTTTGTTTTCGCTGAACCCCGAAAGGCGGTCGAACATTGAAAGCGCATCGCGCATACCGCCATCCGCCTTCTGCGCAATAATGTGCAGCGCGTCATCTTCGGCTTCTATCTTTTCTACCTCGCAAATGTGTTGCAGGTGTTTTACTATGGTATCAATACCAATTCTGCGGAAATCAAAAATCTGACAGCGCGAAAGAATGGTAGGAAGAATTTTGTGCTTTTCGGTAGTAGCCAGAATGAACTTGCAATACGAAGGCGGTTCTTCCAGCGTTTTCAGGAATGCATTAAATGCCCCTGCCGACAGCATGTGAACCTCATCTATAATATATATTTTGTACTTGCCACTTTGTGGCGGAAACCGAACCTGCTCTACCAGCGAGCGGATATCTTCCACCGAGTTATTAGAAGCCGCATCCAGTTCGTGAATATTAAACGAAGCATTCTGCTGAAACGAAACACAACTCTGGCATTTGCCGCAGGCTTCAAAATCGGCAGTAATATCTTCGCAGTTGATAGTCTTGGCAAGGATACGTGCCGCTGTAGTTTTACCTACACCGCGAGGCCCGCAAAACAAAAACGAATGCGCTAAGTGACCGGTGCGTATGGCGTTCTTTAACGTAACTGCCACCTGCTCCTGCCCAACCATTTCGGTAAAACGGGCGGGGCGGTATTTACGTGCACTTACAATGTATTCTGCCATAGCGGGGGTAAAACTAAAAATAGTTGGCAGTTCACGGTTGGCAGTTGACAGTTTTTAGTTTCTTGTTTTTGGCTGGTGACTTGTTTCGTATTTCGCATTTCCTATTTCGTATTTTTACGGCTTATGAGTTATTCCAGTACCGAAGAGAATTACATTAAAGCCATTTTTCACCTTTCGGAAGATGGCGATGAAAATATTTCGACCAACGAAATTGCCAAGCAGATAAGTGCTACAGCCGCATCGGTTACCGATATGCTGAAAAAGCTGAAACAGAAAAAGATTATTACCTACGAAAAATACCAGGGCGTAAGGCTGACCAAAGAGGGGGAGAAGATTGCCAAATCTATTGTACGCAAGCACCGGTTATGGGAGGTTTTTCTGGTAGAGAAACTGGGTTATAGCTGGGATAAGATACACGATATAGCCGAGCAACTGGAGCACATACAAAGCGAGGAAATGATTGATAAGCTGGATAAGTTCCTCGGCTACCCGCAGTTTGACCCGCATGGCGACCCTATACCCGATGCCTCGGGAAATATTAAAACGGTAAAACAAACCCTGCTCTCTAAACTAAAGGTGGGTGATAAAGGAAAGTTAGTGGGGGTCAAGGACAGTTCTTCTAAACTATTGCAATACCTCGACTCTCTCGAAATTCATTTGGGCACTGCCATAGAAATTACGGAGGTTATTGAGTTCGATAATTCATTTGTAGTTAAGCTGGGCAAAAACAAAAAGGCAACGCTCTCTAAGTTAGCGGCTCAGAATATTCTTATCGGATAATTCCCTTCCCCAAGGCAGTTGCCAACTTCTTCGCCCATTCCTTGTACATCAAACCTGAAAAGTGCAAGCTATCACCGGCAATAAGTGCAGGATTGGTTTTAGCTTGCCGCGAGCCGGGAGTAATATCAATGAAGTGCGCTTTTGCTTTCAGGGTTTCTTCTTTTGCAACGGCATTAAAGCGGTCAATCTCTTCGCCAATCTTTTTTTCCCCACGCGGGTCGTTGTTGCCAAACGGGGTTACTCCCCAATCGGGTATAGAAACCACAAACACATGCGTAGCTTTACCGTTCGTATACGCTATGGCTGTATTTAATAATTCGTGAAATTCGTGGCGATAGTTTTCTGTATCACGACCCCGGTATTGGTTGTTTACACCAATCAGCAGCGTTACTATATCATACTTGCCCGTTAGGTTCCGTTCTTTAATAGCAGTTGCCAGTTCATCGGTGGTCCAACCGGTTTTGGCAATTATTTCCGGCTTAGCAAAAGCCATCTTCTCTTTCTTCAGCAGTTCCACCGCCTGCATCGGGAAGCGTTCACTTTCTTCCACGGCTTCGCCAATAGTGTATGAATCGCCCAAGCAAAGCATGGTCAGTTTCTTTTCTTCTTTCATAAAGGAGGTATTAGCAACGAAAATCAAAGCAATCAAAAATGTTTTCGTTTTCATGCAGCTAAGGAAAGACAAAGTTTCGATAGTATGTTCCATCTAATAAAGGTTAAAGAATGCGAAGGGCGGGAGAGAAGGTATTCAGTCAATCAAAAAATTAATTTAGGTTTGTCTAAATTATACTAGTTGTGGCTCATCATAAATCGTTAGAAGAAGTTCACGGAACAATAGACACTACCCAAAGCCAGCAGGGCTGGAGGAGGTTTTTTCTGTTTGCCGGTCCTGCTTTTTTAGTGGCCGTGGGTTACATGGACCCGGGCAACTGGGCAACCGATATTGCCGGAGGAAGCAAGTATGGTTACTCGCTGCTTTGGGTGTTGCTGATGAGCAATTTGATTGCGCTGTTGTTGCAAACTTTGAGTGCGCGTCTGGGCATTGTTCGCGGGAGAGATTTAGCACAGGCAAGCCGCGAAACTTACCCTGCGGCAGTTAACTATTCGCTGTGGGTGCTTGCAGAAATTGCCATTGCCGCTTGCGACCTTGCCGAAGTTTTAGGAATGGCAATAGGATTGAATTTGCTTTTCCATCTGCCTATTCTTTGGGGTGTTTCGCTCGCCATTCTCGATACTTTCTTGATTCTTTATTTACAGAAGAAAGGGATGCGTTACATGGAGGCATTTATTTTTTCTCTGGTAGCTATTATCGGTCTTTCGTTTTTTATTGAATTGATTTTTGCCAAGCCGAATATGGGCGAACTGGTTACCGGTTTTATTCCCGGCCTGAAGGATAACGGTGCGCTTTATATAGCCATAGGTATTATTGGCGCTACGGTTATGCCGCACAACTTGTATCTGCATTCATCGCTGGTGCAAACGCGGAGAAACAAAAAAGATGATGCGGGAATCTTATCGGCACTCAAATACAATTTTATTGATTCAGCTATTGCCTTGAACCTAGCGTTTTTCGTCAATGCCTCTATTCTCATTCTTGCAGCAACTATTTTTTTTAAGAACGGGTATCATGATATTGTAGAGATTCAGGATGCGCACCGCATGTTGCAGCCCTTGCTTGGCGAGAAACTGGCTCCCATACTTTTTGCAGTGGCGTTAATAGCCTCTGGTCAGTCATCCACTATTACCGGTACGCTGGCAGGGCAAATTGTCATGGAAGGTTATCTCGATTTGCGCATTGCCCCTTGGTTACGGAGATTGATTACGCGGTTGATTGCGGTAGTTCCTGCCTTCCTCGTTATCTGGCTTTTGGGGGAAGATAAAATTGGAGATATGCTTATTCTGTCGCAGGTGGTGTTGAGTTTGCAGCTCGGCTTCGCTATTATTCCGCTTATCCATTTTGTAAGCGATAAAGAGAAGATGGGTAAATTCGCTATCGGCAATTTGGTGAAGATTTTGGCATGGCTTTCGGCAGTGGTTATTGTAGGGCTTAATATCAAACTGGTGGTTGATACGTTGAGCGGTTGGCATGCTTCGCTTGCCGGTCACGAATGGGTTTTCAATTTCATCATTATACCGGTTGTTGTTCTTTCGTTGTTACTCTTGGTGTATATTATTTACTGTGCCGCTACCGGTAAGCGGTTTGTAAAAGACACCACTACACCACATGGAAAGGCGGAAACAATTCCTGTTATTTTACAGAAACAATACAGCCGCATTGCTATTTGTATTGACTTCAGTGGAAGTGATGTAAAAGCAATTACCGAAGGAATTTCGCATGGCAATAGGCAAACCGAGTTTTATCTTTTACACGTGGTAGAAACGGCTGGTGCAAGAACCGTGGGAGATGAAATTCATGATTTTGAAACGGATGAAGACGCTAAACACCTGCGCGATTATTCGCGGCAGTTGCAATTGCAGGGCTATATTGTAAAAGAGCAGCTCGGCTTTGGTGACCCTAAGAAAGAAATTCCCCGAATGGTGAATGAATTGAATTCAGAGTTGTTGGTAATCGGCACACACGGACATCGCGGCCTTACTGATATTATTTATGGTGAAACAATTTCTGTGGTGCGCCATAATGTAAAGTGCCCGGTGCTCACTGTTTAATAGCGGGAAGAATTACATTTGCCCTGCATGATTTCCAAATTCGATATTGGCGATAAGAAAATTTTTGAACGAGTAGTTCGTCAAGAGGACAGTGCTTCTTTTGAAGGGAATAATGTGCATCCTGTTTATGCCACGTTTGCGGTTACTCGCGATGCAGAATGGTGTAGTCGTTTATTTGTATTGGAAATGAAAGAAGAAAACGAAGAAGGCATTGGGACCTTTGTAAATGTGAAACATGTTTCCCCTGCTTTAATTGGAGAAACTGTTTTGTATGAAGCTGTATTGGATGAGGAAAAAGGTAATGAAGTCAATTGCAGGTTCATTGCCAAAATAGGAGAGCGAATTATTGCCGAAGGCAGAACCGGGCAGAAAATATTATTGAAAGAAAAGATTGAGAAGCTATTTGATAGTTTGAAGAAATGATTGACCAGAAGAAAATAAACATACAGAACAAAAAAGCCGGTTTCGAGTTCGAAATTATTGACCGATATGAAGCCGGCATTGTTTTGCGCGGCAGTGAAATAAAAGCCATTCGAAACGGTGGCGGAAGCATAAGCGAAGCATTCTGTTTAATGCGCGATGGCGAATTGTTTATTAAGAATATGAATATTCCCGAGTATTCGCATGGCGGTTATGCTAACCACGTACCGGTTACTATGCGCAAACTTTTGTTGCGGAAAAGAGAGTTGGAAAGAATTGATTCGAAGATTCGCGAGAAAGGGTTGAGTGTGCTACCGCTTCGTTTGTTTATGAGCGATAGAGGCTTTGCTAAATTAGAAGTAGGTGTTGGTCGCGGTAAAAAGAAGTTTGATAAACGCGATTCGCTGAAAGAGAAAGACACTAAGCGCGAGGTAGACCGCGCCATGAAAAGATATAAGTAACAATTTAGCTTCACCCAAAACAAACACTATGGTATTAATCGCAATCGGAATTCTGCTCATGATTAGTTCCCTCTTTTTAAGAGGAAGTTTAGACCAACTGAAAAAAATTATGCCGGTGCTTCAAGGCGTAGGTTTATTGTTATTTGTAGTGGGTTTACTTACCTCTTGCTTTGTTCAAATAGGCAGTGGGCAAATAGGGGTAAAAACACTTTTTGGAAAAGTGGAAGACGATATATTGGAAAGCGGCCTGCACTTTATAAACCCATTAGTGAAAGTTACCGAAATGGATGTGAAGACCGAGAACTACACCATGAGCGGCATACATGATGAAGGACAAAAAGATGGCGATGACGCTATTCGTGTGCTTACAGCTGATGGACTTGAAGTGACCATAGACCTGACGGTTTTATTTCGTTTAATACCTACAGAAGCACCAAGGTTGGTAAGAGAAACCGGTGTTGATTACACCGATAAAATTGTTCGGCCAATTACCCGAACTAAAATTCGCGATAACTCCGTTTACTATGATGCCGTGTCTTTGTACTCAACCAAACGCGATGAGTTTCAATCTCGTATTTACAAAAGCATTGAAGAGGATTTTAAAAAGCGCGGATTGATTCTGGAGCAGCTGTTAGTTCGAAATATTACGTTGCCGCAATCAGTAAAGGCTACTATAGAATCAAAAATAAATGCAGAGCAGGACGCGCAGAAAATGCAATTCGTTCTACAAAAAGAAAAACAAGAAGCGGAGAGAAAACGCGTAGAAGCGCAAGGTATTGCTGACTATCAAAGAATTATAAGCACTGGACTTACCGACAAACAGTTGCAATATGAAAGCATTAAAGCACAGCTGGAATTGGCTAAGTCACCTAACTCTAAAGTGATTATTATGGGCAAAGGAAATTCGCCTGTAATTTTAGATGCTAAGTAATTCAGAATGCAATTACCTTAAACTCTGCTCTCCGGTTTTCTAAATATTTTTCTTCGGAGCAAATGATGTTCGGGTTGGCACAATTGCATTGATTTAATGCCCGGATATTTCCTTCCTCTTTTACTACCACATGTTTGGTTTCGCCTTTGGCTGTCAGGTAGTCCTTTATAGCAGTGGCACGTTTGGCAACCAGCATATCGTTTTCGTGGCAATCGGCATACACGCCAATTTCAATTTGCAGTGAAGGAAAGCTCCCCACCATCTTTAAAACATTATCAAGCGTAGTTTGATTTTCGGTACTCAAGGTAGGGTTGTTGTATTCAAAGTGCATAGCCGGCAGCAAACCTGAATCGGTGTGTTTTACTTTTTCCATTTCTACAGAGAATATTTTTTTCAATGCCGCTTCTTTTTCAGACAGCATGTAACTGAAACTTAAATAGCCCGAACTGCTGCCATCCTCTTTGGCATTCACTTCTAAGCGATAATGAGCAGTTGGTTTTAGTTGAAGGGTGGCAATGCCCGAATCGTTTGTAGTTGTTTTGTAGTCGCGCAGCGAAACTAAATCCTGCACTTTAACTGTGGCTGCTGCAATGGGTTGCCGGTTCAGTTTATCGAACACCAAAACACGAAATGAAATTTCCTGTGCCACACCAACGTGAAAACATAGTGCGCAAACAAGACAGAGAATAAAACTTCTCATAAGCAAATTTGGTTTAAGATACCTTTCCCTTCAGCATAGGAACGAATGCAAACTTCTCGAACTCTTCTGTTTCGTATTGGTTATCGGCATGCTTGGTAATGCGTAGCATGTCGCAATCGTTCTCGGTGCCAAAGGGCAAAACTATCTTTCCTCCTACGGCTAATTGTGCCAATAGTTTCTTCGGCATTTCGGGCACTGCGGCTGTAATAATTATTTTATCAAATGGCGCGTGCATCGGCAAGCCTTCAAAGCCATCGCCAAAAAAACATTTTACGTTCCAGTATTCGGGTTCATTTTTCCAGGTTCGCTTAGCCGGTTCGGTTACAATTGCTTTTTGTGCTATCAGGTGTTCTTTAATCTGCGGAATAAATTTAGACGTGCGCTCGTATAAACTTTTGTGCCGCTCAATAGAATAAACCTTTGCTTTCAATAGCATCAGCACCAATGCCTGATAACCGCTGCCGGTTCCTATTTCTAAAATCTTCTCACCGGGTTTTATTTCTAATAATTCGCTTTGGCGTGCAACGGTATGCGGACGTGAAATAGTTTGCTCATCGCCAATAGGGAAGGCAATATCCTCGTAAGCTTTTGTTTCATGAAAAATAGAATCGTTGCCAAAGAACAAATGGCGGGGGATTTTTTCAATGGCCGCCAACACATTTTCATCCGTAATTCCTTTGCTGCGTAGCTTTGCAATCAGCTCTTTACGTAACCCTTTATGCCTGTATGTATCTGTTTGTTGCATTACAGCAAACCAACAACTAAAATGGTAGAGATTGGATTCTTCTTCTTCACAAATTCATAAGGCATATAATGAAATAGGACAGTCATTCTGCGCTTCCTGCATTTTTTTAGTTTAGCCGCCTAAAATTTTAAGATGAACAAAATAAAATTTGGAACAGACGGCTGGCGCGGAATTATTGCTAAAGATTTTACGGTTGATAATGTAAAGCGCGTAGCCAAAGCAACTGCCGATTGGGCACAAAAACAGGATGCCAACGCAAAGATTGTAATTGGTTACGATTGCCGTTTTGGTGGCGGATTGTTTTCGCAGGCGGCTATCAATGTTTTTTGCAAGCAGGGCATTAAAGTTTATTTCGATAAACATTTTGTTTCTACGCCCATGATTTCCTTAGGTGCAAGCCGACTGGGTTGCGAATTGGGTGTAATACTTACGGCAAGCCATAACCCTCCTTCCTACAATGGCTATAAATTAAAATCGAAACACGGTGGACCGCTGATTCAAAAATATATTAATGAAGTAGAAACCCTGATACCGGATAGTTATGAAACCGAAGATTTGAATTTAGAAGAATGGGAAGCTAAAGGCCTGCTGGAGTTTGTTGATTTGGAGACCATGTATTTTGAGCATGTGGAAGCTAACTTCGATTTAGAAGCCATCAACGAAAATTCCGAACTGGTAGTCGCTTATGATGCGATGTATGGTGCGGGTCAAAGTGTGTTCCCGCGCATTATGCCTCATGCCGATTTTCTGCATTGCGAATACAATCCATCTTTCTACGGACAGGCACCGGAGCCTATTGCCAAGAATTTGAAAGAGCTGGAAACGTATTTGAAAGAAATGAAACACGTTGACTTGGCTATTGCTACCGATGGCGATGCTGACCGTATTGGTTTATATAATGCAGGAGGAAAGTTTGTAGATGCGCACCACATTATTCTGTTGCTCATTCACATTTTGCATAAGTATAAAGGCATGACCGGTAAGGTGGTGATTGCTTTTTCTGTTTCGAACAAGGTGAAAAAGCTTTGCGAGCAATATGACATTCCGGTTGAAGTAACCAAGATTGGTTTTAAATACATCTGCGAGATTATGCAGAACGAAGATGTGTTGGTAGGAGGGGAGGAGAGCGGAGGTATTGCGGTAAAAGGACATATACCGGAGCGCGATGGAATTTGGGATGGTTTGGTAATTGTAGAACACCTGGTAAAGAACGAACAAAAACTGCAAGTCCTAATTGATGAGGTATATGCGATGGTAGGCCCGTTTTCTTACAACCGCGATGATTTACATTTGAAAGAAGAACAGAAACTACAGATTGTAGAAAACTGCAAGAACGGAGTTTATAAAGACTTTGATGGCATACCGGTAAGCAGTGTAGAAGATTTAGACGGTTATAAATTCTACTTGCTTGACGAAGAAAACGTAATGATTCGCGCCAGCGGAACAGAACCGGTATTGCGCGTATATGTAGAAGCTGCTAACGAAGAAAGGGTGCAGATAATTTTAGATAAGGTAAGAAAGACGCTACTCGGTTAATTCGGAAATTCGGAAATTTGAAAATGTGTAAATTGGCATAGTCAACAACTTCAAGTTTGCCTTATGAAAGATACTTCGATTAAAACAAATCCAATTTTAAAATTCACCTTTAGTTTCTCGTTAGATATAATGGATTACTGCGAGAAGTTAGATGCCATTAAAAAGTATACGTTAGCAAAGCAACTTTTCAAATCAGGAACTTCAATTGGTGCAAATGCTAACGAAACGCAGGATGCAGAAAGCAAAGCTGATTTCATTCATAAGTTTAAGATAGCTGCGAAGGAAATGAAGGAAACAAAATACTGGTTACTTTTATGTAGGCACTCAAAGGGCTATCCTGACTGCGAACCTCTTCTTCAAAAATTATTTGAAATTGAAAAAGTAATCAATAAGATTATTGCCACTTCAAAAGGTAAGCAATCGTGATTCCCATTTCCAAATTTCCGAATTTCCGAATTTCCAAATTGGCTGTTCTTCTTTTGTTAAGCCACAGTTTATTTTCACAAGATTCAATTGCTTTTAGAAGGAGTTTCCTCGATTTTCCTGAACACATAAATAAGAATCGCCTGACCGGTGTTACGGTGGGCACGGTTGGGCTTTACTCGGCTATTATGGTAGGCGTGGGTATTGAGTGGTATGGCAAACAACCGCTGGGTAAGTTCCGTTGGTTTGATGATGCTAAAGAGTGGAACCAGGTAGATAAGATTGGTCACTTTTATGTGCCTTATTTTATAACTACCACTACTTACAACATGCTGCGGTGGAGCGGGGTAAAGAACACACCGGCTGCTTTAATGGCAGGGGCTTTTGGCTTTGTAAGTTTATCGGCTATTGAAATACCCGATGGTATGAGCCCTAAGTATGGCGCCAGTTGGAGCGACTTGATTTTTAATTTTAGTGGTGCGGCTTTGGCTACTACGCAGTATTTAATCTGGAAGGAGCAGCGCATTATTATCAAGTATTCTATGCACTTGGTTAATTACCCTAAGGGCGAACTGCGCGACCGCGCTAACGAATTATACGGCAGCAGTTTTACCGAGAAAATTTTGAAGGATTATAACGGCATCACAGTTTGGGCAAGTTTCAATCTGTATTCATTTAACCATAGCATAAAACCTAAATGGTTGAATGTAGCGTTTGGTTATGGTGCGGGCAATATGTTTGGCGGTTTCGAAAATAAATGGACGGATAAGAAAGGAGTATACCACGACCGCAGCGATATTAAACGCTACCGTAGTTTTTACATATCGCTGGATGCCGACTACACCAAGTTTAAAACCAACAGTAAAGTAGGCAAAGCCATACTTGGTGTGCTGAATATTGTAAAACTGCCTATGCCTGCCTTAGAGTTTAATACGTTGGGTCAGGTGGTGTTTCATCCTATGTTCTTTTTGAATTTGGATGTACCGTTGTATTTGAGGAAATAGAAAATTACTTCCCCGCCATCATCACATAGTGATTGAAGAAAAACTCCCCTTTCAGCAATTCTGTTTTCAGAATTTCAAACCCCTGCTTTTCTAAAAAGGTTTTGTATTCCTGCAAATCGTATTGATGTGGGTGCAAAATATCTCCGGGTATTAACCGGAACAGATGTTTAAAGAAAGAAAAGTTGTGGGCATCAATAGAAAGAACAAGGTTGCCGTTATCGGCACAAATGTCTTTCAGTTTTTCAAAACCCTTTTCAATATCGTGCACATGGTTAATGCAGTTCATGCAGAACACTAGGTTAAACTTTTCCCTGGTTTCAAATTCTTCTATCGTGCTTTTTACAAACGCTACGTTCGGGTAGTCGCTCTTGCTGAAAAACGGAGTTTGGCTTTCGTAATCATCAATCAGTGGGTCAACGGCAGTTACTCTGTTTTCAGGCAGTGCAATAAAAACACCTGCCGGTCCGCAGCCCAAATCAGCAATGGTTTTTGACGGATTAAGTTCTATCTCATTTGAAACCAGCGAAAGAATATTGTTCCAATAATTCTTCTTCCACCCTAAATACTCTTCTTTGTTTTTATCTCGCAAATAGTTCTTCCACCAAAGCAGTTCAAACCATTGCGCTATGCGCCATCTTGCAGATGTCATACTGAGCGAAGTCGAAGTATCCACATTCCTATTTCTGATTTCCACAATCGCTAAACTAAACTTCGTCCATTAAATTAAACGTCTATTTTCGCCAACGGCTACATGCTGCTTCATCGTTCTTTGCAAAAAGGAAAGGAAAGTCCGGACAATACAGGGCACCGCACCACCTAACGGGTGGCTTCCCGATTTATCGGGAAAGAGATAGTGCCGCAGAAAATAACCGCCCCGCAGCAATGAGGGGTAAGGGTGAAAACGTAGTGTAAGAGACTACGGTTAGTGGTGGTAATATCATTAGCGGGTAAACCTTGCGGATTGAAAGTTCACGTATATCAGCGCTTGAGGGCGGCTCGCACGATGCTGAGGGGTTGAACGTAACAGGTGCCGCGCGAGCGGTATCGCAGATAAATGATGAGGACTTTGATTTATTTCAGAGGACAGAATCCGGCTTACAGGCATGTGGCTTTTTGATTGTAGATTTTAAACATAATATAGAATACTAATTACAGCCGATACACCTGTATTTAACTATTCATCATTTTACCATTCACTATTAACTATTGCACCATGGCAAAAATCCTGATTGCAGATGACGAAAAGAGCATCCGTAAAACACTGCGCGAAATTCTTGAATACGAAAGCTACAAAGTAGATGAAGCTGTAGATGGCGCACAAGCCTTTGAAATGCTGCGCGATGGCGATTACGATTGCGCTCTACTGGATATTAAAATGCCGAAAATGGACGGGCTTGAAGTGCTTACTAAACTGCAAGGCACCGATTGCGATACACCAATTATCATGATTTCCGGTCACGGTTCGGTAGAGAATGCTGTTGAAGCTACGAAGAAAGGTGCGTTCGATTTCATCAACAAGCCGCCAGATTTAAACCGTTTGCTGATTACCGTACGCAATGCGTTCGACAAATCAACCTTGGTTACCGAAACCAAAGTGCTTAAACGCAAAGTGGGCAAAACCCGCGAAATGATTGGCGATTCACCAGCTATCATTAAAATAAAAGAAACCATTGAGCGCGTAGCACCCACCGAAGCCCGCGTTTTAATAACCGGAGAAAACGGAACCGGTAAAGAACTGGTAGCACGTTGGATTCACGAACGCAGCAACCGCGCAAACGGTACGCTGGTAGAAGTTAATTGCGCAGCTATACCAAGCGAGTTAATTGAAAGCGAATTGTTCGGTCACGAAAAAGGTGCTTTTACCTCTGCCATGAAACAACGCATAGGCAAGTTTGAACAAGCCAACAGCGGAACACTTTTCTTAGATGAAATTGGCGATATGAGTTTAAGTGCACAGGCAAAAGTTTTGCGCGCTTTGCAGGAAAACAGAATTACAAGAGTTGGTGGAGATAGAGATATACCTGTAGATGTGCGTGTAATTGCGGCAACCAATAAAGATTTATTGAAAGAAGTAGAGGAAGGAAGATTCCGCGTGGATTTGTATCACCGCATAGGTGTAATTCTTATTCATGTGCCATCGCTGAACGAAAGAACCGATGATGTTCCATTGCTGGCAGAAAGATTTGTAAAAGAAATTTGCGAAGACTACGGTATTCCCAAAAAAGTAATTACCCCTAAGGCATTGGAAGAATTAAAGACCATGAATTGGGAAGGAAATATCCGCGAGTTGCGTAACGTTATTGAGCGTTTGGTCATTCTTGCCGACCAAAAAATTACAGAAGTAGAAGTGCGGAACTTTGTAACCAATACTACGGCAAAAGATACACCTACCGATTTGTTTGAGCAATACGACAAGTTTCAAGACTTTAAAGAGCACATCGAGAAACTTTTTATTGAGCACAAACTCAAGAAATTTGCGTGGAACGTTTCTAAAACTGCCGAGGTTTTAGATATACAAAGAAGCCACCTTTACAACAAAATAGAGAAGTACGATTTGCGCAGAAGTTGAAAATCTTTCACTTACATTTTGCAAAAATCAAAAAGCGAATATATTTGCACTCCCTTTGACAAAAGGAAGTAGTTGTTCTTCAAATAATGGACCGGTAGTTCAGTTGGTTAGAATGCATCCCTGTCACGGATGAGGTCGCGGGTTCGAGTCCCGTCCGGTCCGCCCTTAATGTCACGAAAGCCTTGCCCAGCAAGGCTTTCGTCATTTAATGGGTAAAAGTACATGCACTATTTACATGCACATTCAAATTTCATGCTCTCTCAGTAATTTTCTTCTCTTATACCTGCTACGCACGATCGGAAGTGCATAATAAATACCCAGACAATTATCAACCGAAAATAAGTGTCCTCGTTCTTCGTTATCTAAGCAGAAGTTTCTTTTAGAAACCACCTTCAGATATTCAGGAA
>CAMBIM010000023.1 GCA_945867505.1 Chitinophaga pinensis | reverse complement strand
CAATAATTTTTGTCATTTCTAATTGTTTTTTTAACCCGGCTAAACCTGCTTCGGCAGCTTCTTTTTGTGTTTTAGCTTGTAAGAATTGAATTTCGCTTCCGATTTTTTGTTCCCACAAACGCGCTTGTTTTTCATAAGCAGTTTTAGCTAATGCAACTTGCGTTTCGGTAGAACGAACCTGATCTTCTAAAGCCGGAGTGGTTTGCGTAAGACCAAGAACTTGCCCTTTACTAACGCGGTCGCCAACCTTTACATGGATGGCAGTAACGATACCGGGCTGCTGGTTTAATGCTATTACGTTTTCTTCGGCATCTACATTGCCTTGCACCTCAATGTAGTGCTTAAAATCCTGTTTTACCAACGCCTCAACAGTAATCAACTTTGTTTTTTGCTGCACATGAAAAGAAGTATCCAGCTTGGCAATTTCCTTTTCCAGCGTTTCAATTTTACCGCTTAACTCTTTTGCCTGGGTTTTGAATTCGGCTAATTGTTTTTTCTTGTCTTCGGCACTGTTGCTTTTTGCTGCATCACCGCAAGAGGCTAAAACACCGGCTACCAATATAACGAATGCTAATCTTTGAAAATTCATTTGTTTAGAATTTTGTGTTGTGTATTTATGTAATAACTATTAACCAATAAACATTCTACTTTCCTAAAGCTTTGTCTAAATCTGCTTTAGTATTTAGTACGTTTAAAGAGCTTTGAATAAATTTTAAGTTGTTTGTTGCTAAATCCTGTTCGCTTTGTTGTAGTTCAAAGCTATTGCTCACTCCTTCTTTATATTTTATGGTGGTGCGGTCAAAAATTTTCTTGCTCAATCCTTGCGCGCGTTTCATGTTAGCTTCATCTATCAATGCAGAGTTAAAGCCGCTTTGCGCTGCGCGGAATTGCAGGTCTGATGCACTTTTAAAATTCTCGAAATTGTTCTGCAGTTTAAGTCCTTCAATTTTTGCTTGTTTAACCGATGCTAACTTTTCGCCCGAATCAAAAATTGGCACTTTTAAAGTAATGCCCACCAAACCTTGGTCGAACCAACTGCTCTTTTTAAACAAATCGCCACCCTGTTGTGATTGCGAATTCCAACCATAATTTAAAAAGCCATACAGCGAAGGGAAATACTGCACTCGTCTTTGGCGCATATCATACTCATTTAGCTTTATCCCCGTTTCGAACATCTTATATTCTATTCTATTCTTTGCATCGAATTGCTCTGCAATAGTTGTTTGAATTTCTGCTTTTAACTCTGTCAGATTATCTTTTAAGATAATTTCATCGTTAAGCGGTAAGCCCATTTGAAATTTCAAATTTGACAATGCTACTTCGCCCATTTGGTTTTGCAATGTTATTTGGCTTTCTAGTGTTGCTTGTGCAAGCTCTAACCGGTTTACATCCGTTTCCTCAATCAAGCCTTCTTTAAATGTTGCGCGGGTATCGGTTACTAACTTCTCAATAATGTTCAGATTTTCCTGCAACAAACTTTTTGCTTCTATAGCTGCTTCCGCCTGGTAGTAGGCTTTCATTACCGAATACTTTACATCGTTATCGCTCATTGTAGAACTAAGGCGCGCATTTTTCATTAATTCTTTTGCAGCCTTAACGCCAAACACATAGCGACCATCAAACAATAATTGAGTGAGTTGCAAACCTGTGCTTATATTATGTGGCAAAACAAAAGAAACAGGTTGGCTGGGTTGGCTTAATATATTGGCAATGGCCGGATTACTTGCAGCAAGCACACCAAACACATCCCCCAAAACGCCTCCCGAAAAAGCATTACCTAATGCCGGAGATATTGGCTGCTTAAAATAATAGTTGTAATCGAAGTTGGCAGCAAGTTTTGGCAAGCCGGTTGTAATAATTTCGAGGTTGCGCCATTTGGCTTGGTCTACTCCAAGTTTACCGTTTTTTACAGCGGTATTATTTTGAAGGGCATAGTCAACTGCTTCTTTAACTGTGTATGCCTTTACCGATTTATTTTGCGCAAAAACACCTGCGGTTATTGCCAGAGTTATAGTGAGTGTAAGTAGTTTTTTCATAATCAATCTTCGCTAAGTCGTTCAGCTCTTAAATAAATTGTGTTTCTCAAAAATCTTCAATCCCTTGTCGGAAACAATGCCGCGCAGGTGATAGTTGATGTATTCTTTATAAATATCAATAAAAGCATATTTCTCTGCCGGAAACAATTGTTGGTTTATTAAAATATCAATACTCGAAATGTAAACCTTCGAAATAATATCGGCATCCACATCTTCGCGATACACACCTTGCTTTTTACCTCTTTCTAAATTTTTGACAATAAGCCCAAGCATGTGGTGCAGGCGATACTCTATATAAATAGCGTACGTTTCGGGATAATATTTTTGTAAATCGTTTAATGCCGAAGGGTTGAAATCGCGAGTTTGAGTAAAATAATACGATACCATCTGAATCATTTCGTCAATCGAGTTTTCCGAAATTTTCACAATGGCATCAACCTGCGAACGCTCTTCTTCTATATAAGCCATGAGTGTCAGCTTTACCAATTCTGCCTTATTGGCTACAAAGGCGTAAATGGTTTTTTTGCTCATGCCCAACTCGCGCGCTACATCATCCATGGTAAGGTTTTTAATACCATACTTAATGAACAACTCGGTTGCCTTACCTAAAATGATTTGATGTTGGTTCTTTTTCAAAGCGGGCGCAAATGTATACGAACAATTGAATGGAAACAATTTTTCGCTTGAAAGTTTCCGAAGTGTAGGTTTTGAACTATAAAGCGTTAGAGAAAGCCACGAATTGCACCAACTAAATACATAGAAACAATAAATAATTAGTGTATTTCGTGGTTGTAATAAAAATTTCATATGAAATTTCAAGACCATTTTTCGCGCCAGTCCGAAATGTATTTAAAGGCGAGGCCTACTTACCCCAAAGAACTTTTTGAATATCTCGCCAGTATTTCGCCCAATCAAAATTTGAGTTGGGACTGCGCAACAGGTAACGGACAAGCAGCTATTTCGCTGGCAAAGTATTTCAAGAAAATAATTGCAACCGATGGCAGCGAAAAGCAAATTGCTAATGCTATTAAAGCAGACAATATAGAATACCGCATAGGAACTGCAGAAGAAAGCGGCTTAGAAAACGATTCGATTGACCTGATAACTGTGGCGACTGCCGCGCACTGGTTCAACCACGATTTGTTTTATAAAGAAACTCAAAGAGTTGCCGCGCCCAATGGCATACTGGCTATTTGGACTTACAGCGAAGCAAAAATTTCTACTGAAATAGATGAGTTGATGGAATGGTTTATGTATACTACTTATATGACTACTGGCCCGATGGCAGATGGTATGTGCGCAATAAATATGAAACGCTACCCTTTCCGTTTGAGCCGATGGTTACGCCAAACTTTTATTGCCATGCCAATTGGAATAAACAACAATGGTTAAATTATGTGCAGAGCTGGAGTTCGTATAATGCCTATGCA
The DNA here is from genome assembly GCA_945867505.1 of Chitinophaga pinensis. Taxonomy (GTDB): domain Bacteria; phylum Bacteroidota; class Bacteroidia; order Chitinophagales; family LD1; genus Bog-950. The sequence goes on along the minus strand of CAMBIM010000023.1, from coordinate 19,208 downwards.
GCCAAGCATAATAGTGACCCGTTAGAAGTGTTATTGCCCAAGTTGAATTTACTATGGAATTAGAGTGAAAGCAAACCCGTAGTGTGGCCACTGCATTTAAAGTGCGCCCGTTTAAATACCAATGAAAAATAATAGTTTGCAATTGTATGTAAGCTGTCAAAAAACGTTAAAGGTTACTATGCTACACCTTGTGCGAATGATAAAAGGCATTACATTTGACTTACATCAACCAACAACAAATTTTTAAACCAAACTAAAAAACAACAACAATGAAAAAATTATTTCTGATGTTAAGTTTTGCAGGAGCAACAGCTTTCGCTATGGCACAAACAGCGCCAGCAGCAGCTACTCCTGAACAAACAGCACCGGACCCTAACGCTCCGGAGTTTAAGTGGGAAAGCACCACTATTGACTACGGTACTGTTACTAAGGCCGATGAAGGTAATTCTAAACGCGAATTCAAGTTCGTGAACACCGGTAAGTCTCCACTTATCATTTCAAGCTGCCGCGGAAGTTGCGGTTGCACAGTACCTACATGCCCTACCGAGCCAATTTTGCCTGGTGGTAAAGGTGCTATTTCGGTTCACTACGATATCAATCGTGTTGGTCCGTTTACTAAGACCGTAACCGTTACTTCTAATGCGAAGAACGCTAACGAAACGTTGAAAATTACAGGAACTGTAAACGACCCAGATGCTGGTAAAGCCCCAGCTCCAACTACAACTCCTACACCTGCTGCTGTAACTCCACACTAGGATTTACCTTTAGCTAAGCATATAAAAAGGGCTACGAATTTTCGTAGCCCTTTTTGTTTTTATAGATGTGCCGTCATTGCGAGGCTCTGCGAAGCAATCTCCTCATTCGCGATGGGAGATTGCTTCGTCAGGTTTGCAGAGCCAAACCTTCTCGCAATGACGGCATCTTATTTACATTAGCGCCTTGATGAAAAACAACATCCGAAAATTTTCTGCTGATGAACTGGCTGCCGAATTTGAAAAAATGGGCGAGCCGAAGTTTCGCGCCAAGCAAGTACATGAATGGCTTTGGAAAAAATCGGCACACTCGTTTGATGAGATGACAAATCTTTCGAAAGAACTTCGTGTGAAAATGGCGGAGCAATTTTCTTTCTATTCGGTTACGGAAAACATCGTGCAGAAGAGTACTGACGGAACGGTTAAGCTGGGAATGAAACTGCATGACGACCGGTTGGTTGAAGGAGTTATGATACCCGATGATGAACGAAGCACCGCTTGTGTTTCAAGCCAAGTGGGCTGCACCTTAAGCTGCACTTTTTGTGCTACGGGCTTTTTAAAACGTGAGCGGAATTTAGAAGCCGGTGAAATTTACGACCAGGTAGTGCTGCTGAACAAACACGCGTTAGTGCACAACGGCAAGGGCTTAACCAATATTGTTTACATGGGTATGGGCGAACCATTGTTGAATTACGATAACGTAATGCAGAGCATTAAGTACATTACCTCGCCAGAAGGTTTGAACATGGCGCAGAAGCGAATTACGGTTTCTACTTCCGGCATTGTGCGCGGTATTAAACGCATAGCCGATGAAGGAATGAAATTCAATTTGGCACTTTCGCTACACGCGCCTACCGATGAAAAGCGGAATAAAATTATGGATATTAACCAGAGCAATCCGCTGAATGAGGTGATGGAGGCTTTGAATTATTTCTACGAAAAAACAGGTAACAAAATAACGTTTGAATACATCCTGTTCGATAAATTCAACGATAGCCTAGAAGATGCCGAGCATCTTTATAAGCTGACGGAGCGCGTTCCTTCATTTGTTAATATTATTGAGTTTAACAACGTAACCGGTGTAGATTTACGCAAAGCCAAGCGTGAAAATCGCGATGCGTTTGTAGAATATCTTCGCAACAAAAATGTAAGCGTAGCCATACGCAGAAGCCGTGGTAAAGATATTGATGCCGCCTGCGGCCAATTGGCGAATAAGAACGGATAGCGCCATTCAGATGTAATCGTTGCATGTGGAGTTGTCATTTCGAACAGAGGTCTCCGAAGTGAAAAATCTTGTATCTCATAACCGCATATAGGCAAGATGCTTTACTACGTAGAGCCTTCGTTTCTTTAGAAACATGGCAACTACAAATAGCTGACGTTGTTTCCATGCTTCAGAATTAGCCAATTCCATTTTCCCAACAACTCTTAAAATTTTATGGAATTTTTCTGCCTTGTGCATCTCTACTGCACAAATCAAAACTTAAAGACATGCAGAAAATGTTCAGACCACTTAGTGCAGCCACTTTTGTTCTGCTCTCGGTAACCGGAGTAGTAGCAGCCATTACTAACCTGGATGCCGATACCTTTGAAAGCGATTTTATTAAAACGCTTAAAGAAAAATTCAAAACCTTTTACGCCCACGCTTCACAGGACCGTGTGTATCTGCAAACTGACAAAGCCTTTTACAAACCGGAAGAAACCGTTTGGTTTACCGCTTACGTGCGTGATGAAAAAACACTTAAGCCGTCCGGCAACAGCGACATTATCCATGTGGAATTAATCACGCCCAAAGGTTCTACCGAAAAGCATTACAAGATTGTAGCGAAGAATGGCACTGCGCAGGGCGATTTTAATTTGAGCGCGCACCCGGGTGGCATTTATAAGATACGTGCCTACACCGAGTGGCAGAAAAATGAAGAGAACGGTTTTCGTTTTGAGAAAGATATAACTGTGCAGAATGTAATAATGCCGCGCCTTAAAATGAAACTCGATTTTGAAAAGAAGACATATGGCAAAGGTGATGAAGTAGTGGCAAAGCTAGAATTGAATACCAACGCCAATAAACCATTGTCAAATACGAAAGTGAAATTCAGTGCGAAACTCGATGGCAAATTGCTTACAGATAATTCAGCCACTACCGATGCTAACGGAAAGGTGAACCTGAAATTTATGTTGCCAAAAGATTTGAATTCTATTGACGGCATAGTAAACGCTATGATTGATTTTGAAGGAAGCACCGAAAGTATTTCGCGTAGTGTGCCGATTGTGCTCAACAAAATTTCGATGGAGTTTTTCCCTGAAGGTGGTGATATGGTGGCGAATGTAAATTCGAAAGTTGCGTTTCGCGCTATGAACGAATTCAGCAAACCGGCAGATGTGGAAGGAATAATTGTGGATGCGAAAGGCGCGTTCGTGGCAAAGTTCACGAGCTATCACTTCGGTATGGGCTCGGTTGATTTTGTTCCCAAACAAAACGAAGCTTACAAAGCGCGCATTATCAAACCCGAAGGGATTTTAGATGAATTCAATTTGCCCGAAGTGCTTAAGGTGGGTTATGTGTTGAAGGTGAATGAACAGAAAGGCAATTTGCAGTTGGCAGTCAGCAGTTGGCAAAATGAAACGCTATCGTTAATAGCGCAAACACGAGGTAAGATTTACTACGCTAAAACTTTTAATGCACTTAAAGGAGCAAATCATGTGGCTATCAATACCGAAAACTTTCCGGTGGGCATTTCGCAAATCACTTTGTTCGACACCAAAGGCATTGCCCGCTGCGAGCGTTTGGCATTTGTACATAAAGATGAGCAACTAAATATTTCCATCACTACCGATAAACAACAATATCAGCCGCGCGAAAAAGTTTCGATGAGCATTCGTGTAACTGATGCACAAGGTCTACCGGTGCCGGGGAATTTTGCGCTGAGTGTGGTGGATGATAACCTCCTTTCGTTTGCCGATGACAAACAGGGAAATATTCTTTCAAAAATTCTGCTCGAACCCGAATTGAAAGAAAAAGTAGAAGAGCCGAATTTTTATTTCGATAAAAAAGAAGAAAAATCCGACAAAGCACTAGACCTGCTAATGCTTACCAGTGGTTGGAGAAAATATGAATGGAAAAGAATTACGGATGAAGATTACCCGGTAGTGAAATTTAACGGAGAAAAAGCAGAGTTAAGCGGAATAGTTTACGATGGCTATACCAGCAAACCAATAGCCGGTGCGGTGGTAAAGTTTAAAGAAGGCGGAAGAAGCACTGCAACGGACAGAGATGGAAAGTTTACGCTTAACCGATTTGATATTTCGAAACAAAACCAGATTGAACTTTCAGCTGACAACTTTCAAACGCAAACACAAACTCTTTACAATTACGGAAAAGATGTAGCGTATTACCTATACGACACCCGCAGATATATGTATCGCGCAGGAAGAGATTTTGATGCTATGCCCATGATGGCAGGCGCTGCCGAACAAAAAATGGAACTGCAAGAAGTAATGGTAGTTAATGCTACAAAAGCGGAAGGCAAAGCAAGAAAGAAGGACAGACAAAAAACAGTAGAAATTGATTTGGTACAAGACATACTGACAAAAGATGTAGTAGATGAACTGAAACAGGACGAAGCAGATGCAGATAACAGAAATGAAATTGATTTTAAAGAAGAAGTAACAGTTATGGCGAAGGTTGGTGATTTACGTTTTGCCGAAACGCAAAATTTCGATAAAAATGTAGAGCAGCAGCAAAATCAAATAGCTTTCTACCGCGCCAAAGAATTTCCTAGAAAGAAATATGTGCAAACGGATACCACTAGAAATGATTTTGCTTCTACCGTTTACTGGAATGGCAATGTAGTGACCGATAAAGGCGGAAGAGCGAAGGTGGAGTTCACTACCAACGATTTGATTTCTTCTTTCAAAACAACAATTGAAGGTTTTGGAGATGACGGCTCGGTTGGAAGAAGCGAAGCACACTTCTCTACCAATCTTCCTTTCTCCATGGATGCAAAGATTCCAACCCAAATGGTAGCTGGAGATAAAATCATGTTACCGGTGTTTATCAAAAACAATTCAGCCGAAGAAGCACGCGGAAGGATGATAATTGTTTCGTCTAAACAATTACTGATTAACTCAAAGTTGAGTGAAGTGGTAATTCCTGCCAATCAATCGAAAGTGATTTATCTGGAAGCAACAGCGAGTAATGAAATCGGTTCGGGTAATCTTGAAATCAAATTCAGTTCTCCAAAATTCAACGATGCATTGATGAGAAACATTAGTGTGGTTGCAAAAGGATTTCCTGCCAACATTTCTTTAAGCGGTCAGGATATGGAAAAAGAATTTGTCATCAATCCGCTAAATGTGGTTCCGGGTTCTATGAAAGTTTCGTTCAACGCCTATCCGAATATTATTACGGAACTTATGAGCGGAGTAGAATCAATCCTTCGCGAGCCTTACGGATGTTTTGAGCAAACATCTTCTTCCAATTACCCGAACATTATGGTGCTGCAATATTTAAAGAGCATGAAGATTGATGATTCAAAATTAGAAGCACGCGCTACCAAGCTTTTGGATGATGGCTACAAGAAGTTGACGGCCTTCGAAACAAATGAAAACGGCTACGAATGGTTTGGTGCCGCACCGGCACACGAGACACTCACCGCTTATGGCTTAATGGAGTTTGTGGACATGAAGAAGGTTTACAAAGGAGTAGATGATAAAATGATTGAGCGCACCACAAAACTGCTTTTAGAAAAACGCGATGGCAACGGTGGCTTTAAAAAGAATCCGCGCGCGCTCGATTCGTTTGGCGGAGCAGATGAAGATATAACCAACGCGTATATTGTTTATGCTTTAAGCGAAGCCGGTTACAAAGACCTTGGCAAAGAACTAAGCGCAGTAGAAAAGGAAGCGAAGAAAAGTAGTGACCCCTATCTGATGGCGTTAGTAGCTAATACACTTTTCAATGTAGGTGAAGAGCAACGTGGAGAAGAAATGGTTACGCACCTCATCAATATCCGCAACGAAGCAGGTTTCTGGAACGGCAAGAAACATTCCATTACCCGCAGCACCGGTGAGAGTTTGAGGACAGAAACTACTTCATTGATTTTGCTTGCACTGATGAAATCGAAAACTCCCGATGTGAAAAGTTTAACAAGTGCAGTGAAATTTTTACTTGGAGCCCGTAGAGGTTACGGAGGATTTGGTTCTACGCAGGCAACTATTCTTGCTTTGAAATCATTGACAAAATATGCCGAGTTCAGCAAGAAGACCGATGAGGCAGGAACAATTGAATTGCTGGTGAACGGAACTGTTGTTGCGCAAAAAGATTTTGCAAAAGGTGAGCGTAACAATGTTGTGATGGATGGTCTCGAAAAGTTTGTTCAGCAAGGCAAGCAAAAAATTGAAGTCCGTTTTAAAGGCTGCAAGCAAGCATTGCCTTATGCTATGAATATTGCTTACAGCACTTCGCTTCCTGAAAGCTCGAAAGAATGTGTGGTGAACCTGGAAATAAAACTTTCAGCTAAACAGGTGAAAGTGGGTGAAACACTTCGTTTATCTGCTATGCTTAAAAATAAAACCAATCAGGGGCAACCGATGACCATGGCTATTATCGGAGTACCTGCGGGCTTCTCCGCCCAACTTCGGCAGCTGAAAGAAATGCAAGAAAAAGGAGTGATTGATTTTTATGAAATCATCGACAACAACATTGCCTGCTATTACCGCGACCTTGCACCGAATGAGCAAAAGCAAATCAATTTGGATTTGAAAGCAGAAATTCCAGGGGAGTATGATGCACCGGCTTCATCAGCCTATTTGTATTACACCAGTGAGCATAAAAATTGGGTTAGTTTAGGTAGAGTGTTTGTGAATCCGTAAGCAAGCACCACCCCTAAATCCCTCAAAGGGGACTTAAAAGACAAATACAAGTTTTGCCTTTCTGTATTCAAGTCCCTTTAGGGGATTTAGGGGTTTTGATTTTTCTACATTTACCTTCTCAAAAAATCAATCATGTTTCATCGCTTCTTTATTGTGGCAACCGCACTGTGTTTTGTTGCTTCTTGTTCTACCACTAAAAAATCCACTGCTGATAAAAATGCAAAGTCGGTTGAATTAGATAGCATAGAAATAACTGCTTCGCGCGAGAACCCTTACCGCGCTACAGCCACTAAAGATTTTGATCTGGTGCATACTAAACTTGAAGTAGCATTTGATTATACCAAGCAGCAACTAAAAGGCAAAGCAACTATTACGTTAAAGCCGCATTTCTATCCGCAATACTCCCTTACTCTTGATGCTAAACAGTTTGATGTTCGCGAAGTAAGTTTGGTTACTAGCCCAACCAACCGCGAAGGTTTACAGTTTACTTACGATTCGTTGGAACTAAAAATTCAACTTGATAAAAAGTATGAAGCAGGCGAGCAGTTTAAAATCTATATTGACTACACAGCAAAACCTGAAGAAAGAAAAGCCGGTGGAAGTGCCGCTATCACCGAAGACAAAGGTTTGTATTTTATAAATCCGCTTGGTGCTGATTCTGCAAAGCCAATTCAAATTTGGACACAAGGAGAAACTGAATCAAACTCTTGTTGGTTTCCGACTATTGATAAACCGAATCAAAAAATGACGAATGAAATTTATATCACACACCTAAAAAGATATTCATCGTTAAGCAATGGCCTTTTGGTTTCGTCAACTACCATAAACGATAGCACAGTTATTGATTATTGGAAAATGGATTTGCCACATGCCCCCTATTTAGTAATGATGGCTATAGGTGATTTCTCTATTGTTCAGGATAGATGGAGAGATGTGCCGGTGAATTATTATGTAGAGAAAAAGTATGCGCCTTATGTCAAACAAATTTTTGGCAATACACCACAGATGATGGAGTTCTTTTCACAAAAACTAGGCTTTGATTATCCGTGGCAAAAGTATTCACAAGTGGTTGTGCGGGATTATGTGAGTGGGGCAATGGAAAACACTTCGGCTACTCTTCACGGAGAATTTATTCAGCGCGATACACGCGAACTTTTAGATGAAACTTACGAAGATGTTATCAGCCATGAATTGTTTCACCAATGGTTTGGTGATTTAGTAACCACCGAAAGCTGGAGTAACATTCCGTTGAACGAATCGTTTGCCACTTATGGTGAGTATTTGTGGAACGAATACAAGTACGGTCGCGAGTATGCCGATTACAAGTTGCAGGAGAATTACGATAAGTACATGGATGAAGCGAAAGACAAGAACGTTGACCTCATCCGCTTTAAATACGATGACCGCGAAGAGATGTTCGACCGCCATAGTTACGAGAAAGGCGGTTTGTTGTTGCACTATTTACGCAAGACAATTGGCGATGATGCCTTCTTCAAATCATTGGAATTTTATTTAAAGACTAACCAGTTTAAAGCGGCAGAAATTCATCAACTGCGTTTGGCGTTTGAAGAAGTAACCGGTAAAGACATGAACTGGTTTTTTAATCAATGGTTTCTTAACTCGGGTCATCCGGTGCTGGATATAAAGTATAGCTATGCTAGCGATAGCGCGTATGTAACTATTGAGCAAAAGCACAACAACGATAAAAAACTTATTTACGAGCTGCCATTTCGCATAGACTTATGGAGTGGTAAAGAAGTAAACTCATATCCGGTGATTTTAAAAAAGAAACTGCAAACGTTCGCTTTTAAGGCAATTAGCAAACCCGATTTAGTTGATTTTGATGCCGACCGTTCGGTGCTTTGCGAAAAAAAGGAGAACAAAACTACTGCTGAGTATATTTTTCAATACCGAAACACACCGCTGTATGTTCAGCGGTTAGAAGCATTAACTGCAATAGCCGAAGTGCAAAAGGAGAATGCAGAAGCTAAAGAAGTATTGAAAGATGCGATGCAGGATTCGTCATTCTATCTGCGTCAATTTGCAATTGATGAATTGGATTTGCCGAAAGAAAACAAAGATAGTGCACTTGCAACAATTGCCGATTTGGCTATACGCGATAAAGAATCTACCGTGCGCAGGTCGGCTATTTTAAAGTTGAGTAAATCAACTTCAGCTTCTCAATACATTTCTCTTTACGAAACAGCTATAGGCGATAGCTCGTATGAAGTGGCCGGTGCTGCATTGAAGGCATTGAATGGTGTGGATGCTAAAAAAGCATTGGTAGTTGCCAAGCAATTTGAGAAGGAGGAGAACCCAAATCTGCAAGGGAGCGTTGCAGATGTTTATGCTAAAGAAGGCGATGCCGGCTATCAAAATTATTTTGAACAGAAGTTGCGCTCCTCAACAAGCATAGGCAAGTATTCTATGTTTTATTACTACGCTAATTTTTTAACCCGTATGGATAAGTATGTGGTGTTGAACGGAATTCAAACAATTGAAGAGCAAGGCATGGCTACCGACAATCATTTTTTTGTTGGCGGGGCAAAAGGTTCTTTAGAACGTATTGCAAAATGGTTTGAGGACAAAAAGAAAAAAGCACAAACCGAAATAGCAGGCGAGAAAGTGCAAACTGCCAAACTTGAATTGCAGGAAAAAATAAACGACTACGATTTAATTGTGAAAAACGCTAACGATGCTGTTCAGCGCATTATCAAGAAGAACGAATTGAAGAAAAATTAGAACTATTCGAGCTACTTTTTCTTGGAGTTCAAGGCAGGAAGCCTTACTGGTGGATATGCGCGGGAGACACCTTCTTTTGTAACAGTTTTTACGCGGTAGTAAACGTCTTCCGAAGCCGCAAGAGGATAAACATCGCGCTTTATAATCAACACACTATCGTTTGCCGATTCGTTGAACTTAATGTATTTGCACTGGCTAAAACCGTTTAGGGCATCGGCACTTTTTTCTATTGATATATATTCAAATTGCGATGCCTTGGTAAACAGAAGCGATATATCAATGCCATCAATTTCGCGAAAAAGTTGCATCGCAAATTCATTATCGGAGGACATTAGCTGGTAATCGCTGCTCTGCGAAAAAGCTGAAGAAATAGTAAGCAGTAACAGCGCGGGAATAGAAAAAATGTAGAATGAACTTTTGCAAGTTCTTGATTGGCACATGAATATTTACTATGTTTCTAAAAAATGAATATAGTCGAAGCATCAGTATTTTTATGTTTGGCTTTAACTTTCGAATAAGATTATGCAAGAATTATTGTTGTTACACGGGGCACTTGGTGCTAAAGAGCAGTTCAGCGAGTTAGAAAAAACCCTTGCCGGTAAATTCAAAACACACGCACTTAATTTTTCGGGTCATGGTAGACTGCCATCACATCATCACGCTTTTACCATACAAAATTTTGCGCATGAAGTGTTGGATTGGATGAACCAAAACTATATTCAAACCATTGATGTTTTTGGTTATAGCATGGGCGGCTATGTGGCTTTATGGCTGGCGCGTTTTTATCCTGAACGTGTTGGCAAGATTTTTACCCTTGGCACAAAACTAAAATGGAACGAAGAAGAAGCCGAACGGGAAATTAAAATGCTGAACACTGAAAAAATTGTAGAGAAAGTTCCGGCATTTGCTCAAGCATTAGCCGAAAGGCATGGGGAGCACGAATGGAAAAGCGTAATGCATAAAACCACTTTGCTTATGCACGATTTGGCACATACACATTTGGAGGAACAGGATTTTATAAAAATTGAGAATCAGGTTTTATTGGGCAGAGGAGGTAAAGATACAATGGTAACTTTTGACGAAACTGATTATACGCATCGCCTGCTTAAAAATTCCGAATTCAAAATTTACGAAAATGTAGCCCATCCAATAGAGCAAGTGCCGTTAGATTTATTAAAGAAGGAGATAGAAAGATTTTTTTGAAAGACACATGTCACCCTGAGCGGAGTCGAAGGGTGAAGTATGCTTCGACTCCGCTCAGCATGACATTTTTTACTTATTTCCCTGCCTCTACAAACTGCGTTTCCAATTTCTTGGCGTGTTCTAAATCAGTTTTAATTTCTGATTTTAAAGGGTAATTGTCCAGACCATTGTATTCATCCCAAAAATTGGAATTGTATTTATACTTGCCTAAATATAGCTCTGAAAACTCTGAATACTTTCCATTTTGCACTAAAGCCCCAACTCCGTCTGTTTCATACTCGTCAAAATTCAAATCAAAAGTTTCTTCCACAATAAAATCTACCTCCCCGGTTTTCGGGTTTACTACGTGGTGATTGTAAGTGCGACTCAATGCACTTACAAATAACTTCCCGTTTACTTTTTCTAACTCAACTATATCGGTTTCGTTCACCAGCTTCCATATGCTACTGTTAGCGTAGCGTGATTTTACGTAGTAAGGGTTAGGATATTTCTGTACTTCTATGCGCAGTACGGCAAAGGTTTCTTTTTCTACCCAAATTCTTGCCTGCTCCAATTTGGCGCTGCTGCTTTCCTTGTATTGTGTTTTAATAATGTATTGCACGGAATCTTCACTCTCAAATTTTGGAGCAAAAAAGTCAATCATCTTCTGGTTCATAAAAGTTCCCTTATTGTAACTGAACGGATTTTCTTTCAGCAAATCTGCCAAGTGGTCACCATGATTCATCGCATCTACATTGCGCTCATAGTTTTCGCTTCTGCGTTGTTTGTTCACCTGCATTAATTCATGAAAAGAATATTTGTAAGGGCTTTTAATATTGAAAACCACATTCACATCGGCTTCAATCAATCGAACATACGTTCCGTTCTCTTTATGATACTGACGATAAAACCCTGTTTGAATAACCGAATCGGTATAAAGATTTTTCTTGAGGTTATCAATTGCTTTAATCAAAACCCCACGCGCGTTGTATGAAGTAATCACCGCTTCTGCTTTCGTTTCAATAACTGATGCAAGTGTAATGCGAAGGGTGTCGCCATCTTTATAGTTGGTTATGGAAAGCGATTGCGGCAAATAACCTACAAACGAAACCTTCAACGAATCTCTCAGATTCAGTTTCGGAATCGGAATTTCGAAATAACCATTGTCTTCGGTCAATCCACCCAGTTGCGTATTTTTGAGTTGAATGGCTGCCGTTCCCAACGGTGCGTTACTTGCATCTTTATCGTACACAAATCCGCGGAGGTAAATATTTTCTTGTGCTATGCTGCCAAGCGCTGCAAACAAGAATAGAATTGCAATTAGTTTTTTCATACGGACGAATTTATAAACTAAACGTAGGTACCGTAGAAATCGGGGTACGCAAAAATCAATTCTTATCAAGCAACGATAAGCCGCTTGCAGAGATAACAGCCCCACTTAAAGCGGGAACCTGAATTACTTTCCCATTTATCTTAACCGCCTTATTCTTCTTACCAAAATTCAACAGCACTGTAAATTCTTCACTGCCGAGTTTTCTTTTATAGCCCAAAACATTTTGAGGCAATTCCTTTTGCGGAATCAATTCCAACGAACCTTTGGTAAACGCTTCATTTTCGTTTCTAATTTTAAGGACATTGCTAACATAACTAAGCAACGAGTTTTTGTCCCCGCTTTCCTTCGCCACGTTTACGCTTACATAATCTTCGTTCACAGTCAACCATGTTTTAGCTGACTTAGAGAACCCTGCATTAAACGAACTATCCCATTGCATAGGCGTACGCAACTCATCGCGGTTGGGTGTTTCTCCCGCTAAATCGAAAATAAAGCGCGGATACTTTTTCATCTTCTGCGCAATAGGGTCTAAACCTTGCTTAAACGGAATGCGCGCATCGGTCATGCCCGTTTCTTCGCCATAATACATGCAGGGCACACCGCGCACGGTTAGCTGAAACAAGTGCAGCAGCTTCGCCTTCTGCACATCGTTGTTCAGCCGCTTCATACTTCTGCGTCTATCGTGGTTACTGAAAACATAAACCGGCATAAACGGCTCAGGAAAATCCTGCTCAATGCCACTCACTAATTCATGAAAATACTTTGCCTTGAACTTAAACCGCAGCATTTCGAAATTGAACACCAAACCAAGTCCGTCATTCTTTTCCTCGCCCGAAAACTTCTTAATAATCTTCCGGTTGCCGCTTACTTCGCCCAGCAACATTCTATCACCAAACTCATTACACACACTGCGCAACTCTTTGGCAAATGCCATACTCTCCGGCAGATTAATAGTGTATTTAAACTTTTGAAAAAATCCGTTCGGGTTTTTTTCGTCCGGCACTGTCTTCCAGCTAAACGGATTATCGCGTAGCGCGGCATCTTTATAAATCACATTAAAAATATCTAAACGGAAACCATCCACTCCCCGCTTCAACCAAAAGCGAACATTATCGAGCATGGCTCTTTTTACTTCCGGGTTGCGGTAATTCAAATCGGGCTGAAACGGTAGAAAGCTTGCCCAGTAATATTGTTTGCGCTCCGGTGAATATTGCCAGCCGCTGCCACCCGTCATGCTTTTCCAGTTGTTGGGTTTATCTGCCCAGATGTAAAAATCTTTTTGTCTGTCTTCTTGTGTCTTGTGTTCGATGTCCGCCTTAAACCACGGAAGCTCCACACTCGTATGGTTCATCACCATATCAAAAACAATTTTCATTCCGCGCTTATGCACCTCATCAATTAATTGCTGTGCATCGCTAAGCGTTCCGTATTCGGGAGCAATGTCGCAGTAGTCCGCCACATCGTAACCAAAATCCTGTTGTGGCGATTTAAAAAATGGCGAGCACCAAATAGTTTGGTAACCGGTAGCTTGTATGTAATCGAGCTTTTCAATAATTCCCTGAATATCGCCAATACCATCGCCATTGCTATCGTAAAACGAGCGCGGATAAATTTGATAGATAGTGGTGTGGTGATACCAGGGCATTTGAGGAAGGCAGATTTTAGTAGTTAGAAGTATGATTGAAATACAAAACAAAATCCGTTTCATATTGCAATTTGAAATTTCTTTATTCAATTCACAAAATGATTTCAACTTACCTTATTTCTGTTAGCCTTGGTGTTTCGTTAGCGGCATGTTGCGGCTTTCGAGTTTTTATACCGCTGCTTATAGCCAGTGTTGCGGCAAAGTTTGGGTGGTTGCAGGTTTCATCGGGCTTTGAGTGGTTGGGAACTATACCGGCTATTATATCTTTTGCGCTGGCAAGTATTTTAGAAATAGCCGCATACTACATACCGGTGGTAGATAATTTTTTAGATACACTAACCACACCAAGTTCGGTAGTGGCGGGCACGGTTATAGCCGCCTCTGCTTTTGTAGATTTTGACCCTTCGCTAAAATGGACGCTGGCTATAATTGCCGGTGGTGGCACCGCAGGAATTATTCAGGCGGGCACCGGTTTGCTACGAATAGGTTCTACAAAATTTACTGCCGGTTTGGGTAATAGTGCACTGGCTACCACCGAAAATTTCTTATCCCTTTTCGGAACGGTTTGTGCTCTTGTAATACCGGTGCTGATGGCGTTGCTGTTTGTTGCGGCTGTTATTGGCATTGCCTACTTAATAACAACCAAAACAAAAAAGGCAGTAAGCTAATGCTCACTGCCTTTTGTATTTAACCCCGAAAGGGTTTTAAACCCTTTCGGGGTTTTTTGCTTTCTACCAAGCTAAATCATCATCGTTAAACTTCTTCATAAAGTTTTCTACTTCCGATGTATCGCCTTTTTTCTTAGTTGGTTTAGCATCTGCCGATGGTTTCTTTTCCAGGTAATCAGTCATTTTATTTTCGCGTTTGCGCACCGGCTTATCGCCTGTTGCATCGCTCTTTATAAAGTCCGTTTTTTCGTAAGGCTTGTCAAAACTTTTTTCGCCTACAGGTTTGCGCTCGCGGCTGAAAGATTTTTTACCATCGGTAGAAGTTCTTTCTCCACCATAGCTTTTCTTTTCACCAAAAGGTTTGCGCTCACCACCGCTGAAAGGTTTTTTATCACCAAACGATTTCTTTTCGCCAAAAGGTTTTTTGTCGGTAAAGCTTTTTTCGCGGCTCTCATCGTTAAGGTTATTGCGGTGTCCTCCACGTTCGCGGTCTCCTCCAAAACGGTTTCCTCCTCCGCTGCTGTCGCGGTCTTTAGCTTTTGTAATCAACGGCTTTCTGCCTTCCTTGTTCTTGCTGAATACGGCTAACAATTGTTCTGCTTCCTGAAACATTACGCTGATAAACGAAAACTTATCAAATACCTTAATGTCTTTAATAGTGCTTTGTTTAATAGAACCTTCGTCCTCTAAAAACTTAGCCAAGGTTGCTGGTGTGTAGCCTTGTTCTCTTCCAAGGGCCACAAATAAACGAGCAGTTCCTTTGCTGTCTACACTGCTGCCACGACTCTCGCTAATTTCGCGGTAAGCTTCTTCTTTCAATTCGTCTTTAAAGGTGTATTTCAGCAATGCTGCAACAACGCGCTCCGCGGTTTGACCTTCGTCAATCAACTCGTGCGCCATGGTTACAAACTCCTGATATTCTCCGGTGTCAATCATTTCGCGGATGTCGGTCTTGATTTTGTTTCTGCGAATTTCGATAACATCCTTAACGGTTGGCACTTGCTCTTTTTTAATGGTAGCACGCGCAATTTTTTGAATGAATAAAAGTTCACGCAACTCGTTAGGCGAAATAAAAGTGATAGCCGTTCCTTGTTTACCAGCACGACCGGTTCTGCCAATACGGTGAACGTAAGCTTCCGGGTCTTGCGGTAAGTTGTAATTGATAACGTGCGTTAAATCGTTTACGTCAATACCACGTGCTGCTACATCGGTAGCTACAAGGATAGTTGCCTTCTTCGCTTTAAACTTCTTAATAATCAACTCGCGCTGACTTTGTGAAACATCACCGTGCATAGCTTCGGCTTCGTAACCTCTGTCGTTCAACTGGTGCGCTACGTTATCGGTTTCTACTTTAGTGCGGCAGAAGATAATACCGTAAAAATCGGGCTCAATATCTACAATGCGGCAAAGCGCTTCGAAACGCTCGCTCGGGCGAACTTCAAAATAAATTTGCTCGGTAAGCGAAGTAGTCGTTTGCTCGCTTTTCATTTCTACTAAATCATAATCCTTCATGAAGTTCTTAGCCAAACGAAGAATTTGCGCAGGCATAGTAGCACTGAACAAAAGCATACGTCTTTCGTCAGGAATAGCTTTCAAGATTTCTCTTACTTCTTCTTCAAAACCCATGTTCAGCATTTCATCTGCTTCATCTAACACTACGTGCGTTACATGCTCAAGTCTTAAAGTTTTCTTATCAATCAAATCGCGAATACGACCGGGTGTGCCAACCACTACCTGTGAGCCGCGCTTTAATCCGCGCTCTTGAATTTGGTAGCTCTGTCCGCCATACACGGGCAACACACCTAATCTTTTTTCGCCTTTGTAAGAGTTAATTTCTTCAGCAACTTGTATCGCTAATTCGCGAGTAGGGCAAAGCACCAAGGCTTGCACATTCTTATTGTTGTCGTCTAATTTTTCGATAAGCGGTAGGCCAAAAGCACCAGTTTTACCGGTACCGGTTTGAGCTTGCCCTACAATATCTTTTAAGCCGCTAAGCAAAAGCGGAATTGTTTTTTCCTGTATAGGCGATGGTTGCTCCCATCCTTTTTTTGCTAACGCAGCAAGTACATTTTCGCTCAATCCGAGCGCGCGGAATTTTTCCATTTCCATGTTTGTTTGTTTTTTATCACGAATGGAAACGAGCTAACGCCACGCATATCGCGATGATTAAAAAATTGACTTCGGGTTTTTCACCGAACTTTTTATTGGAGAGATAACCTTTGTTATGGTTATGCAGAGTTTTAAACCCGCTACGACTTCTATTCTTGGTAAGTCACATCTCACACTTGTAGTCCGTGTGAATGCATTACACTTTTCTGTAACGCGGTGCGAAAGTAGTATAATAAACGAGATTCGTACTATGTTTAGGTAAACCGGTGGTGAATGTAGCTGTTGTTGGTCGCTGACCAACAACCTAATTTCGTTGATCGCTACCCCAGTTTAATTTGGTTTTAAGCGCGGTTAAAAAGCTTTGGTCCGTAAGGCGAACTATGTTGGCGTGGAAGGGTGCTTTCTTTACTGCCAATTGAAAAGAAGAATCAATAGCCATAGCACGTGCATCGAGCGTGCAAAGGAAACTATCACCACGTCCGGTTACTTCAAACGAAAGAATAGCATCATCGTTCACCAGCATAGGGCGCACGTTTAAGTTGTGCGGTGCCACTGGTGTAATTACAAAGTTGTTGCTGGTAGGATAAATAATTGGACCACCACAACTCAACGAGTAACCGGTGCTGCCGGTGGGTGTGGCAATAATTAAACCGTCAGCCCAATAGGTGTTCAGCAGTTCGCCATTCAGGTAAGCGTTTACGGTAATCATACTACTTTGGTCTCTGCGTTGTATGGTCATATCGTTTAGCGCAATGCTGTCTTTAAACAAAGGCTTGTTGCATTCCAGTTGTATTAGTGTGCGTTTATCAATCATGTAGCTGCCTTTTTCAATAGCATCTACCGCTGCATGAATTTGGTCTTTACCTAAACTGGCTAAAAAACCAAGGCGACCAAAGTTGATTCCCAAAATAGGAATCTCACTTTGTTGAATCATAACTACAGAATCCAATATTGTTCCATCGCCACCCATGCTAAATACCACATCGGTGTTTTTCTTTATATCATTAAAGTCTTCGAAGGTATCGGCATCGGCTTTTAAATCCATCTCCGCCTGTATAAGCTGTAAGAATTTTTTCTCCACTACATACTTCAGCTTTCTTTTTTCAAGATAGCTGAACAAGTCCTGCGCGTGAAACGAATTTTTTTTGCTGAAGCTTTTTCCGAAAATGGCAATCATGGGGGCGAAGATAATAGTGAATGGTTAATAGTGAATAGTGGTTGTATTTCCCTCGTACTTCGACCTTGGCTCTCGTACTGTGTATTCTAAAAACTTGGTTTCAATATAAACTTTACTCCCCAGTTTTGCCCACCGGTGTTGCGGTAAGTAGCGCGCCAGAGAAAATCTACTCGGAAGAGGTAAGCGATGTTCTCGATACCAAAACCTACCTCTACATATGGCACTTTACTTGGCGAGTTTAAACCGGTAGGCACGGTCAGCACTTCGGCATTTTTCTTACTATAACTGCCAATCAAACTTTTAAAAACCAAAACCTCGCGCAGCTTCAACTTATTAAAGCCCGGAATTTTGTTGAAGAAAAATCCGTTGAAGTGATGTTCAATCCAAAGCTGTACGTATTGGTCGGTAACAAACTCAAAATCGCGTAGGAGGTTATAGTTGAATTTATCTAACAAAATACCCAGGTTGCCCTGCGTAAGATAAGCCGAAGTAAAGGGCACTCTACCAAAAATCTTTCCGCCCTTCAGCGAATAATTGGTGTAGCCAATAGCCGAATACAAACGCTGCTTAAGGGTAAGCTGCAAATTGTGGTAATTAAAGTTGTCGCCTTGTATGCTGGCAATACCCGCCACATAGCGGAACATTAATACCGGATGCCTGGTGGTTGCATAATAGCGATAGAACACACCAGCCGTAAACAAAGTTTGGGGCGAGTAGCGCGAATCAATAGTAAACTCGGTTACATTAAAACTAGGTACTGGTGTAAGCACCCCTCTTTCTATGTGCGAAAAATTAGAAACGCCCGGTACATCATAATAAGTTTTTACACTCATGCCCATAATGGTCGAAAAATTTTTCATCCAGTCCTTCTCATAGTTGATAGCAAAGTCCCGCACCTTCATGGCTTTGCTCAACGTTTTACCGCTAATGAGCGTAACAATATTGTCGAAGGTCAACAGGGTTTGGCTTTCATCCTGCCCGGCTACTCGTATATCGTATCGGTAATAAGCTTCCAGCGATTGCCATCTTTCATTTTTGCGCGGGAGGTTAATGCGCATTAAGGCAAGGTATTTTACATCTCTATCTTTAAAGCCGTAGGCAGCGTAAGTGGTAAAGTAAAATGTTCGGAAAAAATTATTGACAGGTGTGCCGCGTTTAAAAAAGCGTGGGTTGGTTTCAAAACCAAAACGCGCGCGCCAGCCTTCAATGTTATTCTTGCTGGCAAAATTCAACACGCGGCCTATACTCAACGGTCCGGCATCGGCAAATGCGGTGGTAAAAAACACTCCAAACCATTGGTATGCCTTAAAAGCAGGCACTTGTTTAAACGTATCTGAAATTACAAATACCTGTTTTTGCGATGGGCTTAGTGGAGAAAACCGCACAGAGTCCCAATAATCTTTGCTGCGGTAGCGGGCACTGTCTAACAGAATGCGCTCTTCGGTTCCCGCAAAAAGTGAATCGGGAAAGAGAATATTGGTTTCAAATTTTTTCTTCTCTACCAACTTTTGCACGTATAATCCTAACCGGTTCTTCTTTTTAAACAGCGAGCCAACCGAGCCGATTTCTTCGCGGCTCTTCATCCAGTATTTATTGTCTACAAACGTAAAGTCAATTTTTGCATCGTATTCGTTGATAAAATTCAGGTTCGCTTTTTCATTCGGTCTGAATTGAATATAGCGGATAGCCCAGGTAG
Source organism: Chitinophaga pinensis (assembly GCA_945867505.1). Classification (GTDB taxonomy): domain Bacteria; phylum Bacteroidota; class Bacteroidia; order Chitinophagales; family LD1; genus Bog-950. The sequence continues at coordinate 33 of CAMBIM010000023.1, read as the reverse complement.
CAGAATCAATCCAAGCGTAACCTTTCAAGGCCA
>CAMBIM010000022.1 GCA_945867505.1 Chitinophaga pinensis | reverse complement strand
ATATATCTATGAAATAAAAATATTTTATGAAGATTTATTGTAATGTTAAAAGGAGCGATTAGATTCTAACTTAAATCCACCAAGCCAAACAAAAATGCTAGAGTATCTACCCCATCGGCATAGTCCCACAGTTGCGGCTGTTGTGCTTTGCCAAATGCAACAGTAGGAAGTGGATTCCACTGCTCGGTATTTTTAGCAACTACGCACTGAATTTTATCCGCATTCTGTTTTAAGTGCGAAGCCAAAACCTTTTCATCGTGCCAAAACGAATAATTAAGTGTGCCGATAGAAGATGGAATAGTAGGGTTTTCTACCAACATTAAAAACTCATTAGCCAGGTGCGGAGTTTTGTTGAGCATAAGCAAGGTGCGGTTGTAATCGTAATTGCTCATAAACTTATTGTGCTGATGCAGCCATTTGTAATGCACTTCAAAACGCGGAAACAGTTGCGTAACATCATAACCCGCAGGCACATAAAGTTTAGAAACATTGCGGCAGCCAAACCCAAAATACATAAACACATCATCGGCTAATTGCTCTAATTCTGCATCCGTTTCTTCACCGGTTAGTATGGCTATAGAGTTTCTATTCTTGCGCAGTATTTTTGGATGGTTGCGGAAGTAATATTCAAAGTAACGGTTGGTGTTATCGCTACCGGTGGCAATTACGGCATCGTAGTTCTTCAGGGTTTCTACTATTTCTACTTTATCTTTTACAGCAGGGTCAATTTCTGTAAGTTGTTTTAAAACAAACAGAAACAAGTCATCGTCTTTTGAAGAGAGTTTAATCTTCATGTTACAACCCGCTACATAGCAGCAAATAAAATCGTGCAGCCCAACCAAGGGTATGTTGCCCGCAAATATTAAACCGATGGTTTTGCTCACCGGTTTGTGTTCGTAGTTCTTCAGCCATTGGTTAAGCTTATCCGCATCAAGCATTTGTTGGGTAATTGCATCAAACGCAGTAGCTACAAACTGCGATACAAACCAGGGGTTTCTATTCTGCGCGGTTTCTATTTTATGTTTTAGTTCTTCCGAATTACTTAAACGCTTTCCTAACTCCACTAAATTATCAATTGCTGTCATTGTCTTTTTTTCGATGCACGAAAATAGAATTGTTCGGTTTGTTGAAAAGAAACAACGGCACAGCATGGAATAAAACAATTCCTTAGCACTAACAAATTAGCAAAATGAAAAAGAACATTGCCGTAATAACCGGAGGCGAAGCCAGTGAACGAGGTATTTCATTAAAGAGTGCCGATGTGGTGTGCAAACACCTGAACAAAGACAAATACAACGTATTCAAAATTGTAATAGAAGGGAACGATTGGATGGTAGAACACGGCAACCAGACTAAAATTTATATTGATAAAAACGACTTTACCTTTACTATAGAGGGACATAAAATAAGTTTCGATGCCGTGTTTATGGCGCTGCACGGCACACCAGCCGAAGACGGAAAACTGCAAGGCTATTTCGACCTGCTTAAAATATCTTACAACGCTTGTGGAGTATTGCAGGCTGCCCTAACGTTTGACAAGCTGCGCTGCAAAGAATACCTGCAACAGTTTGATGTAAAAACTGCCAAAGCAATTTTGCTTCGTGCATCCGATGGCAAACATCCCGTAATAGATATTCCATTGCCCGTATTTGTAAAACCGAATAAAAACGGTTCAAGTTACGGAGCATCTAAAGTGAGCAAGCCCGAAGATTTAGCACCCGCCATTGAAAACGCTTTTAAGTATGACGATGAAATACTTGTAGAAGAATTTATACAAGGCACCGAAGTAACCTGCGGGGTAATAACTATGGACGGCAAAGTAACTGCCCTGCCTTTAACCGAAATTAGAACCAAGAGCGAGTTTTTTGATTACAAAGCCAAATACGAAGGCAACTCGCAGGAAGTAACACCGGCAGAGGTAGATGCTACACTTGCCAAACAAATTCAGGTTACCTCTATTTCTATTTACCAAAAGCTCGGTTTTAAAGGCATGTGCCGTATAGATTATATTATACGCAATGGCGAATACTATATGCTGGAAGTAAACTCCATACCCGGCTTAAGCGAAGAAAGCATTGTGCCGCAACAGGCGCGCGCTATGGGTATTAGCTTAGAGCAGTTGTTTGAAGTGTCGGTAGAGGAAAGTTTGAAGGTTTAATTCGCCCTATCAATTTTTCTGCGAAGCACGGAACCTCCGCCTGTCGCAAATCCCGATAAATCGGGACAGGTTGTGCTGTTAGCGGTTCGTTTTGTCGCGGTATTTATTGATTAGTTTGTCCCAACCTGAAAGTTTACCCATAGCAATTATTATAAAGTAGATAATACTATTAGCAATGGCAGGATGAGGATGCGAAAACTGTTTCATTTTTAACCTATCCATAATATACATGGCTTTCATCATAGTGGTCTTGCTAATAGGTTGGTTTGGTTCTACAATGGCAAGTATTTGGAACAGGCGGTGGCTATCGGCACAAGGATGAAAACTTATTACCAACTCAGCAGTTTCATTACCAACGTTAGCTTGTGTGTGTGGGATTAGTTTCGGCACATATAGTTCCTCCCCAGCTTTTTTTATGATGGTTTTCCCATTCATTGTAAATTTCATTTCTCCTTTTACAACCTTAAAGTGTTCATCGCAATGATGATGTGTATGGGGTGGAACAGCTCCTCCCTTATCTAAGCTGAAATTCATTACAAAAGAATTCTCATCAAATGATTGAGGGTGAAAAGTTTCTTTTCCGAATTTGAAAGGTTTAAAAATGTTTGGTGTCATAAGTCAATAATTTTTTGATGTTGATTTTCTATGTATTTTATGTTAACTGTTGTGTCGTCTGTCTCGTCCTAAAATAAGTTGACATTATTATGGAATAAAAGTAGAAAATAGTTGATGAGTTTGTTCAGGCGTTTTGAATTGACAACTTAAGTGTGGTCGTTTAGTGTTGTAGTTAACTATTCCATGTAGTGTTTCTTCCGTAGCTGCAGCCGAAACGCGCACTGGTTTATACAACACCGTTTTTAAAATCTACGCCCGCGTGCGCGATGCCGCTAAGGTTATTTATTACAAAAAAACCGAAACCAAACAACTGTGGGAGATGAGTTGACGGCTAACCGACAACAGCTAACGGTAATACAAAAGGGCAAGATGCTTCGCTCCGAAAAACCTGCTTTCGGAATGACAAACCCAGTCTTCCGAACAGCTATGGTAGCAGACCAACAACACTACACCCGCCAACCCGCCCGTGAACAAATAATTGCAAGCCCTTCTACATACTCTTAACTACTCGTTTATTTTTGTGCTGTTCAAAAAACAAAAACCTTGTTTAAAAAGTATTTCAATAAAGTTCTGGGCTACAACATTCTTATTGCATTAGGCGTGTTCATATTGCTGCTATTGTTTGTTCAATCGGGTTTAAAGAGTTACACCCGTCACGATGAAAGCGTAACCGTGCCCGACCTTCGCGGCAGTTCGTTTGAGCAGGTAAAGAACATACTTGGCGGCAAGAATTTAGATTGGCAGATTATGGATTCGGTGTACGATATGAGCAAACCGCCCATGAGTATTATTGATCAAAACCCCAAGCCCAACTCGAAGGTTAAAGAGGGCAGAACTATTTACATAACCATCAACGCTACTAAAGCACCCGCTACCGAATTACCTGATTTGATTGGAAGAAGCTCGCTGAAGTATGCTAAAATGCAATTGGAAAGTTACGGGCTTAAAGTAGGCGAACTTATTTATAAGCCCGACCCGCACTTAGATGCTGTAATTGGTATGATGGTAGATGGCAAAAACGTAACCAGAAAAATGAAGTTGCCTCGCGGAACGGTGATTGATATAATATTGGGGAATGGTTTGGGCGATGAACGTATTTCGGTTCCTTACCTGATAGGTATGCCGCTGAACGAAGCCATCTTCAAAATGCGCGGCTACTCGCTAAACACCGGTGCGGTAATTGCCGATGAAGGCGTAAGCGATACGCTGGGCGCAGTTATCTATAAACAAAATCCGGAGTATGGTCAGGGCAATACCATCCGCATTGGCGAGCCTATAGATTTGTTTGTAGCCCGAGAACTTCCCGCAGGAGTTGAGGTAGATGCTTCGCTTTACGATAAGATGGATTCTATTCCCGCCAAATAAATACATGCCACTAATTTCACGAATTATTGAGCCTGTATTTTGCGTTTAATTCGTGTAATTCGTGGCTTGTTGTATTCGAACCAATAAATTTGCTTTGTTTACGTTTATCTGAATCTATTTGAACCTGATATGAAGAAATTATTCTTTCTGGCTATTGTATCTCTCCTGGTTGTGGCAGCAAATGCGCAACAGGAAGAGCTTTCGCCCTTGCAATATAATCCGTCCGTATACCACGCTACCAAAGCCCAACAGCCTGGCAAACAGCACCGCTATTTAATTGATAAAGGCTACTTTGTGGTAAGCACCGATACGCTTCAGCTTCCTTTTGTAGATGATTTTTCTACCAACAATGCCGCTACATTAAACTGGAACCAAACGCATATTACAGATACCTTTCGCAACGTATTCGGCACTTGTTTAGCCACGGAGGGCGTGCCGCTTATAGAAGGACGCTTTATAAACACGGCTTCGTGGTCATATTCTTATGATACAATTACGCAGCAGTTTGATTCTACTGCCAATGCGCCTATGGCATTTACCTTTTTCGGGCCTTCTACTTCCAATTGCTTCTTAGACCCTCCAAGTGCTTTTAATTACTGGAACACCTACTACCGTTATTTTGTGGACACCGTAGGGCGTATAGATTCTGCCTTTGTAGATGCTACCGATGTTATTTATTACGCACCGCTCATTTTCTTTGTGCAGGGCGAACCGGGTAAACTTTGGGCAGATAATTACGCCTACATCAACAATACTTATCCTGTTAATCCACCAACTATTGGTGTAGCAACTTTTGATGGCTTGAACGAATACGGCTTGCCTTACAACAACAGCAGCAGCAGCACTAACGGCCGGGCCGATTATCTGACTTCAAAGCCTTTAGACCTTTCCGCGTTTGCGGGCGATTCCACTATTTACTTAAGTTTTTTTGTAGAGCCGAAAGGTTTGGGTGATTATCCCGATTTAGAAGATTCGTTGGTGCTGGAATTTAAAGACAGAGATAACCAATGGCGAATGGTTTGGTTTCAAGCCGGTTATTTAGGTCTTGCCGCTGTGCCCGATACATTTAAGCAGGTATTAGTAAAAGTGGATGAACTCCCGTTTCCTTATACCTATTACTTCCCTACTTTTCAGTTTCGTTTTCGCAATAATGCTTCGCTTTATGGCAACAACGACCATTGGCATATAGACTATGTAAAGTTGGATAAGAACCGCAGTGCGAATGACGTAGACATTTTTGATATAGCGTTTCAATATCCCTTTCCTACTATTTTAAAGAACTACACTTTAATGCCTGCCGACCAGTTCAATTTCCCGAACGATTTGGCAGATTCTATTGTTCTTTCTGTTCGTAACCTTGACCCTAATGCCAACAACAACCCACCGGCTACCAACTTTGTAAAAGGAGCGAAGGAAATTTTTCCTTCACCGGTAGTTATAGCGCCTGATTTGCTGGTAACTTTTAATGCGGCAGATTACAGCGCCACTCAGTTAAGTCCGGCAACCGAATATGCCATACCCACCACCCCTAACTGGCCGGTAGATAGTTTAATTACTACTTCGCGAGTATTCATTCAACCTAACGACAACCGCCCGGGTAACGATACACTCAACCACACACAGGTGTTTGATAACATAATGGCTTATGACGATGGCTCCGCAGAACTTGCTTACGGTATTACCGGTGTAGGCTTAAAGCAATTTGCTTATGAGTTCAATTTAAATCAGCCCGATACACTTAATGCTTTTCAAGTGCAGTACTCGCAGGTAGAGGAAGATGTAAGCAATTTGGTTTTCAACTTTTATGTATGGGATAGTTTAAAAATGAACGACTATCTATTTAACGCGGCTAACTTTCAGCGTTATTCAATGGATAACAAAAAGCCTTATTACATAGATTCGTTGAATGGCTTTACTACGTATAAGATGGATACCACCCTTATTCTTTCGGGCAAGTTTTATTTTGGTTGGGCGCAGACAGATACCAGACGCTTACAGGTTGGGTATGATTTAAACAGTAAGTTAGGCAGAAGCCACATGTATATTTTCACTGGTACATCAAACGTTTGGAAACAATCTTCCATAGCTACCGATGGTTCGCCCATGATTCGTATGATATTCGACAGCAATTTTAAAGGCGGAACATCGGCATTTAATGATTTAGAGGAAGACAGAAACAGCATTACTGTTTACCCTAACCCGACCAACGGTTTCTTAAATATTAAAAGCGAAAAATCGAATGCGCAGTTTGATGCTGATGTAACCAATATGCTTGGCGAAACTGTTTTGCGCGAACAAAATATCAGCAATCAATTAAACATTAGTCAACTGCCTAGCGGTATTTATCTGCTCACGCTGCGCGATGCGCAAAGCGGAAAGATGTTTCACCGCAAGGTGATAAAAACTGCATTTTAAATGAAGGTGATTTTGTTTGATGGCGTTTGTAATCTCTGCAATAGTTCGGTTAACTGGATTATAGACCACGACAAACAGAATCAATTCAAGTTTGCTTCGCTTCAATCCGTTTACGGTCAAAATACGGTAAAGCAATTAGGTTTGCAGGATAACTACATGAGCACCGTAGTGTTTGAAGATAACGGCAAAGCCTATTTGCGTTCCGATGCTGCCTTGCAAATTCTTAAACAATTAGGAGGCGTTTACTCGCTTGCAGTAGTGTTCTATATTGTTCCGTCTTTTATTCGCGATTTCTTTTATAAGATTGTTGCTAACAATCGGTATAAATGGTTTGGCAAAAAAGAAATCTGCCGCATACCTACACCCGAATTGAAATCAAAGTTTTTAGAGTAACCCATGAGAAAACTTTTAGTGTTAGTCATTTTTGTTGTGCTCATCAGTATTCGTGTGCTGTATGAAGTATTTGTGGCAGCTAACATCAACGCAGAAAAGAGAGTTACAGTAAAAATTCCTACCGGTTCAACTTATGCCGATGTAGAGAAAATACTCAGGCAAAACAAGGTGCTTAAAAGTGAGCTGATGTTTTCGTTAGTAAGCCTGATGAAACATTACCCCGATAAAGTGAAACCGGGTTATTTTGTTTTTACCAATGGTATGAACAACAGGCAGATAGTGAATATGCTTCGCGCTGGCTTGCAAACTCCGGTTACGCTGGTGGTTTATAATATTAGAACTAAAGAAGAATTTGCGGGCTTAGTGGGTAGAACACTGGAATTAGATTCTAACAAACTTTTAGCAAAACTGAATAATGCCGGTTTCTGTAAAACCTTGAATACCGACACAGCAAAAATTCTTTCCCGTTTTATAGTTGACAACTACGATTTCTACTGGAATATTTCAGAAGGGAAGTTTTTAGATAAGCTGAATGCAGCTTATGAAACCTTCTGGAATAGCGAGCGCAAAGCGAAGGCTGAGGCGCTTAATCTTACACCAACAGAAGTTACTACGCTTGCTTCTATTGTAGAAAAAGAAGTAATCCGCGATAAAGAACTGCCAACCGTTGCCGGAGTTTATTTGAATCGCTTAAGAATTGGAATGCCTTTGCAAGCCGACCCGACTTTGGTTTTTGCCTTGCATGATTTTACTGCCAAGCGGGTTACTTCTTACCATAAAGAATTTGATTCCCCTTACAACACCTATAAGTATGCTGGTCTACCACCTGGAGAAATTTGTATGCCGCGCAAAAAATCTATTGATGCGGTATTGAACTTTGAATCGCATGAGTATTTATATTTCTGTGCTAATCCGGACATGAGTGGCTATTCGCTTTTCTCTAAATCGTACGAAGACCAAATGCGCGTGGCTGCTCAATACCGGAAAAAGTTGAATGCTTTGAGTATTCATTAAAAAGTGAATAGTTGATTGGTGAATGGCGAGCAGTAAATACAAAACTTGTTTTCTTGTATTCAATCTGACTTCTAAAATTTAAAATCGAATCAATGTTTATATACGAACACAAACTAAGAGTGCTGTATGGGGATACCGACCAAATGGGTTATGTGTATTACGGCAACTATGGATATTACTACGAACAAGCGCGTTCGGAAGCTATTCGCTCTATTGGTATTAGCTATAAGGAGTTGGAAGATTCGGGAACCATGATGCCCATAACACGCATGAACATTAAATACATTCAACCGGCTTATTACGATGAACTGTTGACTATTAAAACATTTGTATCGCATCTGCCGCACCGGCTAATTCTTTTCAATTACGAAGTATATAATGAGAAGAACGAACTGATAAACGAAGGTGAAACACAATTAGCTTTTATTGATGCAAAAACTAAGCGATTGAAAGCTGCTCCTAATGCTTTGATGGAGAAAATGAAACCCTTCTTTTTATAGCAAAGCCCTGTGCAAACGGAGTCTGCCCTTTAATTTTATTTTTGGTTTGATACATATAGCTCAATGAACAAGATTTGGGAAGAACTTATCGGTCGTTACCCTGTTTTAACTACTGGAATGCAGCGCGCTAAAGTGTTCACATTGCCCGGCTTTGATGGTATTCCTGTGTTTGACGTGTATCAGTTTTTTATTGCAGAAATCAGAGCCAACTCATTGCCCACGCGCAGCAAAGCCATTGCATTTAGTTTCTTCCTCGCGCTTTTTCCTGCACTTACGTTTATCTTTTCGTTGATTCCGTACATCCCTTATTTTAATGATTTGGATACCCGGATCATGGAGTTTCTGCGGCAAATTCTTCCCAACAAAGAAACCTATGCGTTTATCAAATCGTTTGTTGAACCGCTATTGAAAGACCTTGCCAAGCACAAACGTGGCGGACTCTTAACCGGTTCTATCTTCATGGTCATCTTCTTGACTTCTAACGGGGTAATGGCCATGATGAGTTCGTTCGACAAATCATACGACCATTACAAAAAGCGCAACGCTATACATAGCCGTATGGTGGCTTTGCAAATTACTTTTCTGTTGATTGTGCTTTTTGTCTTTTCATTGGGCTTAATCATCCTGGGGCAGGATATTCTTGCGTTTCTATTTGATGTATTGAGCATTAAAAGCAAGTTCAATCATATGCTGTTTAACCTGCTCCGGTATGTGTTGATTCTACTGATGTTCTTCTTTGGCATTTCGCTTATCTACTATTACGGACCGGCTACTAAAAAGAAATACAAATTTATGTCAACGGGTGCTACGGTGGCTACGGTGCTTTCTATTTTGGTGTCCGTTGGTTTCTCTTATTGGGTGAGCAACTTCAATAAACTGAATGTAATCTTTGGCTCTATCGGCACTATTATGTTGCTGATGATTTGGCTAAACCTAAACGCTTTTGTGCTACTGATTGGCTATGAGATAAATGCCAGTATACATTACAACACCACATTACGCACCAAAGAACTGGATGTGAAAGATGTTGGGAAAGGGAAGTGATTTTTGATTTATTTTTTGTCGAACAGAGAAGAAAGCTCAATACCAAGTGCCTTAGTTATTTCATAAATCTCGGTCATATAAGGGTCTGCTTCACCAAATTCTATTCCTGAAATATAAGAAGGAGTTAAACCGGTCAATACAGCCAATTGTTCTGTGCTTATTCCCTTATTTTCCCGTACTTTTCTTAATCTCTTTCCTGCTTTTACAATATCATCATGCTCTGGCGAAGCATTGGTGGTATCCTTTCCCACCTTCTTCTCCATTCTTCTGCGCCCGTAAATTTCGCCTATATATTTTAGCAGTTGTTCCTGTTCGTCTTTCATACCTGTTGTTTTCGAGAACAAAATAATACGGCTTGCCGAACATTCCAACTTTTGGTATCTTATTCTATACGATAAACCATTGTTTCTCAAACAAAATAGCACTCTCTGCTGTTATTATTTTTACCAAATAAACTTTTGTATGAAGAAAATTAGACTCGTTAGTTTTTTGATGTTCGTCTTAATGTTTGGAATGATATTACAATATCAACCGGTCACCTCTCGTTCTACGGGTTCTCCGGCCGGCAAAACAAATTCACCGGCAGATAATTCTAACTGCACTAGCTGCCATGGTGGAGCAGCAGCCTCTGCTTTGGCAGGCGTAATTACTTCTAATGTTCCTGTGGCAGGGTATACAGCAGGCTCGGTATACACCATTACAGCTTCGGTTGGTGATTCCTCTATTTCGCGTTTTGGTTTCCAAATTTCTCCTCAAAACAACTCTGGTTTTTTGCAAGGTAGTTTGACAATTACCAATACTAATGAAACCCAAATTGTAAGCACAAAATATGTTACGCATAAATCTGCAGGAACTACAACCACGCCATATCACAGTAAGTCATGGTCATTTAACTGGACTGCCCCTATAGCCGGAACAGGGTCCGTAACTTTTTATGGTTCTTTTCTTTTTTGCAACAATATGAACAACAGCAGTGGGGATGTTACTCGCACCTCTACCCTCGTTATATCTGAAGCAGTAGTTACGCCTGCACCAAATGTAAGCATTGCTATTACTGGTGGAACAAATCCATCCTGTGCTGGCAGCAGTGTTACGTTTACTGCTACGCCAACAAATGGTGGTGCTACCCCAACTTACCAATGGAAAGTAAATGGCAATAATGCGGGAACGGGGGTTACATTTTCTACTTCTTCGTTAACCAATGGAGAAACGGTTACGTGTGTAATTACAGCAACTGGCGGAGCAACAGCTACTTCTAATAGCATTGTTATGACTGTTAATCCAATTCTTACACTATCTGTTGTAATTTCGGCTACATCGTCAACTACACTTTGTGCGGGGCAAACATTTTCTTTTTCAGCTACTCCAACTAATGGAGGGATATCTCCTACTTACCAATGGAAAGTGAATGGTAATAATGTAGCCACCGGTTCAACTTTTTCTTCGACTTTAAATAATAACGATGCAGTTACTTGTGTCCTCACCTCAAACGCAACTTGCTCTTCGCCTTCAACAGCTATTTCAAATAGTATTTCTGTAACAGTAACTCCTTTGGTTATACCATCGGTTGTAATTTCGGCTACATCGGCAACTACGCTTTGTGCAGGGCAAATATTTTCTTTTTCAGCATCAATAACTAATGGTAGCATTACGCCAACTTACCAATGGAAAGTGAATGGTAATAATGTTGCTACCGGTTCAGCCTTTTCTTCGGCTTTGAATAACAACGATGCGGTTACCTGTGTAATTACATCAAATGCAAATTGTATTACATCCTCAACTGCTACTTCAAACTCAATAAGTATTTCTGTAAATCCCTTGGTTACTCCAGCTATCTCAATCAGCACACCTTCAACTAATATTTGTGCCGGTCAAAGCGTTTCTTTTACTTCTTCTATAAACAATGGCGGAGCATCTCCAAGTTATCAGTGGAAGGTAAATGGTAGTAGCGCGGGCAACGGTAGTTCGTTTTCTCAAATATTAAATAATGCCGATTCTGTTACTTGCGTGCTTACTTCAAATGCCGGTTGTGTTACTACTACTACTGCCACGTCAAATAGTATTGCAATAACTACCAGTGCATCGGTTGTGCCTGTGGTAAGCATTGCGGCTGATAATACCAGTGTGTGCAGTGGTACAATAGTAAACTTTGCCGCAACTCCTGCTAACGGAGGTTCTGCCCCAACCTATCAATGGAAAGTGAATGGTTCAAATACCGCAAACGGGGTTGCCTATTCCTCAATTCTTAATAATGGCGATACGGTTAATTGTGTGATGACATCAAATTCAACTTGTGTTTCTGTGCTAACAGCAACAAGCAACGAAATTGCTGTAACAGTAAATCCGCTGCCAACGGTTTCTATTTCCCCAAATGGTAATGTAGCTGTTTGCGCAAATGATAGTATTCAACTTACAGCAAATGGGGGAACTTCTTTTGAATGGAGTAACAGCGCAAACGGTAGTTCCGTTTGGGTTAATCAGCAAGGAAGTTATTCAGTAACAGCTACTGACAACAATGTATGTTCTGCTGCTGCTTCGTCAGTTAACTTGACTGTAAATGCTCTTCCAACAGCTACTATAATACAGACTGGAAATACGCTTACTGCATCTGCAGCTTCTTCTTATCAATGGTTCTTGTACGGCAACGTTATTTACAACGAAATCAATCAAACATATACGGCTACACAAACGGGAAACTATAGCGTAAAAGTTACAGATAGCAACGGTTGCAGTGATGTTTCATCTGCGTTAAATGTGATAGTTTCTGGGGTTGAAGAGGTCAATACCTTTGCTGATGTGAAAATTTATCCTGTTCCAAACAATGGCTCATTTGTTATAGAAGCATTGGGAACTTCGTCTATCGAATTAAATGTAACAGATATGTATGGCAGACTTGTTTTCTCTAAGAAAGAAATTTCATCACCAGAAAATGTAGCTATTGAAAATCTTGTTGCACAAATTTATTTTGTCACGCTACGCAGCGAAAATAAAATGAAAGTATTTAAGATGGAGGTGAGATAGTAGAGAACAACTAAAAACTTACAGGCTATTGTTGCTCGCCTGACCAACAATCACTCCATCTTTCATCTGTATTTTACGGTCAGCCATATCGGCAAGTTCTTCGTTGTGTGTAACTATGATGAAAGTTTGACTTAGTTTATCGCGTAGTTCAAAAAAGAGTTTGTGCAAGTCGCGTGCATTGTTTGTATCTAAATTGCCCGATGGTTCATCTGCCATTATTAATGCAGGGTTGTTTATTAAAGCCCGGGCAACAGCAACCCGTTGTTGCTCTCCACCCGAAAGTTCAGTTGGTTTGTGGTTAGCTCGGTGCGAAAGATTAAGCAACGCCAGCAACTCCAAGGCTCTTGCTTCGCTTTCCTTTTTCGATTTGCCGCCAATAAAAGCAGGAATGCAAATATTCTCCACCGCAGTAAACTCCGGTAGTAAATGGTGGAACTGAAAGATGAAACCAATTGATTTGTTGCGGAAGGCAGAAAGAGATTTTTCATTCTGCTTGAAAACTTCTTTGTCTTCAATCTTTATAATGCCGGAATCCGGTTTGTCGAGCGTGCCAACAATATGCAACAATGTTGACTTGCCTGCACCCGAAGGACCTACCAACGAAACGATTTCGCCCTTCTTAACTTGCAGTGAAACGCCTTTTAATACTTCCAGCGTTCCGTATTTTTTATGAATGTTGGTGGCGTCTAAAATCATGGCGTGAAAATAAAAGCAATATGCTGATATGCTAATTCGGATAATCTCTGAATTGGCACACTTCCACATTAGCATATTTGATTTGAACGATTATTTTCGTGCCGCTTACAAAAACCCCCGCTAAAAATCGGGATGAAACAAAATAACCAAACATGAACTTACACGAGTATCAAGCAAAAGAACTAATGAAGAAAAACGGTGCAGCTATTCAGGAGGGAATTGTTGCTGAAACACCAGAGCAAGCTGTATCTGCTGCGCAAAAGTTGAAAGAACTTTACAGCAGCGATTGGGTGGTGGTAAAAAGCCAGATTCATGTCGGTGGTCGTGGTAAAGGAAAGATTGTAGGAACAGAGCAGAACGGTGTAGCGTTGGCAAAAAATCATGATGCGGTTAAAACAATTGCAACCAATATTTTAGGTGGTGTGTTGGTGACTAAACAAACAGGGCCAGCAGGAAGATTGGTGAATAAGATTTTGGTAGCACAGGATGTTTACTATCCAGGAGAATCAACAACTAAAGAATTTTATTTCTCTATCCTTCTGGATCGTGCAACCGGTAAGAACGTAATTATTTATTCTACCGAAGGTGGAATGGATATTGAAGAAGTAGCAGAGCACACACCGGATAAAGTTTTGAAAGAATGGATTGACCCGAAAGTTGGTTTGCAGGAATTTCAATGTCGTAAGATTGGCTTCAATCTTGGTTTGAGTGGAAATGCTTTAAAGGAAATGACGAAGTTTGCCAAGGCGGTTTACAACACTTACATCAATACCGACGCGGCAATGTTGGAAATTAACCCTTGCTTAAAAACTTCGGATAACAAGATAATTGCAGTTGACGGAAAACTTTCTTTAGATGATAACGCTCTTTACCGTCATAAAGGTTTAGAGGTACTGCGCGATTTGAACGAAGAAGACCCAACAGAAGTAGAAGCCAGCAACGCAGAATTAAATTATGTAAAACTGGATGGAAACGTTGGCTGTATGGTAAACGGAGCTGGTTTGGCAATGGCTACTATGGATATTATTAAGTTAAGCGGTGGCGATCCTGCTAACTTCTTAGATGTAGGCGGAACGGCCAATGCTGAACGCGTTGAAAAGGCTTTCCGTATTATCTTGAAAGACCCGAACGTAAAAGCAATCTTGGTAAATATATTTGGTGGAATTGTTCGTTGCGATAGAGTAGCACAAGGTATTGTAGATGCTTATAAATCTATTGGCGATATTCCAGTGCCAATTATTGTTCGCTTGCAAGGAACTAATGCAGTGGAAGCAAAGAAATTGATTGATGAGTCGGGCTTGAAAGTTCGTTCGGCTATTCAGTTGAAAGAAGCCGCTGAAGAAGTCAGGAAAGCATTGGCTTAATTGCTGAAGTGAAGCTGTCGCTTTATCCATATCAACTACAATTCAAATTTCCTTTTCGTATTGCGCATGGGGTGCGCACGCATACCGATGTAGTTTATTTAAAGCTCGAACACCAAGGCTATACCGGTTGGGGCGAAGCAACGCTTCCACCTTATCTACCTGAAACGCAAACTTCTGTTATTGAGTTTCTGACTGAATTCTCGAAAGATGTTTTGTTTAACTCTATTGATGATTGGTTTGGAGAACTACAACCGGTTAATACAAACCTTAGTGCTAAAGCAGCATTAGATATGGCTTTATGGAGTCTAAAGTCGCAGATAGAAAATAAAACGATAGGAGAATTGCTTGGAATAGAAAAGAAAGAATTTCCTATAGGAACTTATACCATTGGTGTATCATCTTTAGATGAAATGGAAACTAAAATAGATGAAGCCAATAAAGCTGAATTCAACATCTTCAAAATTAAATTGAACGGGGAGAATGATGAGGAAGTAGTTCGCCATTTCAGAAGTTTATCAGATAAGCCGTTTGCTGTAGACGTAAACCAAGGATGGAACGATTGGGAGGAAGCCCGCAATAAAATACAATGGTTGAATGAAGAAAAATGTTTGTTGGTAGAACAGCCTTTGCCAAAGAAAAATAATAAGGAGATGAGTTTAGTAAAGCGGGATTGCCCGCTTCCGATTTATGCCGATGAAAGCTGTCAGCGTATAAGCGATATTGAACACCTGCGCGATTCCTTTGATGGAATCAACATTAAACTGATGAAGTGTGGCGGTATTACCGAAGCGCACCAAATGATTTTAGAAGCACGAAAGTGGGATATGAAAGTTCTGATTGGCTGTATGAGCGAATCATCGGTGGGTTGTACGGCTGCGGCTCAATTAACTCCGTTGGCAGATTACGCTGATTTAGATGGTCCTTATTTAATTTCTAACGACCCGTTTTCTGGTATGAAAATACAAGAAGGAAGAGTTGTGCTTAATCCACTTGTGCAAGTGGGGAAAGTGTAACTGATTATTCTTCTGAAGAACTCTTAAATCCCTTCATAATACCGCGAACACTTTCGCGAATGAAATTCACTATTTCGTCTTTATCGGCACTTGATTCTATATCGGCATCAATATATTTAAGAGCTGTGCTTGTATTGAAACCACGGATGTATAGAATACGGTAAACGTCAAGAATCTCGTTAATCTGTTCGGTGCTGTATCCTCGTCTTCTTAATCCAATAGAGTTTACTCCTGCATAAGTTGTAGGATGACGGGCAGCGCGAACAAAAGGAGGAATATCTTTATTTACTAAACAGCCACCACTTACTATAACATGGCGTCCTATCTTTACAAACTGTTGAAAGTTAGTAGACCCACCAAGAATAGTATAGTCTCCAACTTCTACGTGTCCCGCTAGGTTGGCGTTGTTTGCTAACACACAGTTATTTCCAATAACACAATCGTGCGCAATATGCACATAAGCCATTAGCAAAGTGTTGTTGCCGATGGTTGTTTGCATCGAAGCTTCCGTTCCTTTATTCACAGTAACATATTCGCGAATGGTTACGTTATCACCAATTACCACTTTCGATTTTTCGCCTTTGTATTTTAAGTCTTGTGGAATGGCAGATATAACTGCACCGGGAAATATGCGGCAGTTCTTACCGATGCGCGCACCTTCCATAATAGTTACATGCGGACCAATCCAGGTTCCTTCGCCAACTATTACGTCTTTAGATATGGTTACAAAAGGCTCAACAACAACATTGTCGGCAACTTCAGCTTGTGGGTGGATGTAGGAGAAGGGTTGATTCATTCGATTTATTTTCCGTCTTTTCGTTGGATTTTAGCCATCAATTCGGCTTCGCTTACTAATTTATTTCCAACGTATGCGGTTCCTTTCATTTCAATTATTCCTCTGCGCATTGGAGAAAGCAATTCCATTTTAAACAAAACCGTATCACCGGGGACTACTTTGGCTTTGAATTTTACTTTATCAATTTTAATAAAGTAAGTATCGTAGTTCTGTGGGTCTGGTAGTTTGTGGAGAACAAGAATACCACCGGTTTGAGCCATTGCTTCTAGCTGCAATACACCGGGCATTACGGGATTCCCAGGAAAGTGACCGCGAAAGAATTCTTCGTTCATAGTTACACCTTTAACTCCTACAACTTCTGTGTCTGAAAGAGAAATGATTTTATCAATCATTAAAAACGGATAACGGTGCGGAAGAATCTTTTCAATTCCTGTGGCATCATAAATAGGTGGTTGATTTTGGTCGTAAGCAGGAGCTGGGTCTTTCATTCTTTCCTGCTTAATATGTTGTTTTAAAACCTTGGCAAACTCTACATTATGTTTGTGTCCGGGTTTGGTGGCAATAATGTTAGCGTTGATGGGCGTTCCTATCAAACCTAAATCGCCCACCACGTCTAACAGTTTATGGCGAGCTGGTTCGTTATGATGATGTAATTCAACATTATTCAAAATACCTTCTTCTACCACTTTTATATCAGGCTTATTGAACAGTGCCGCAAGCTTTACTCTATCTTCTTCGCTAACCGGTTTATCGACAATAATGATGGCGTTATTCAAATCTCCACCGCGAATTAAACCAGCATCGTAAAGCATTTCTAATTCATGTAAGAAACAGAAGGTTCTTGACGGAGCAATCTCTTTCTTAAAATCGTTCACCTTATCTAAGGTTGCGTGCTGTTGTCCGAGCACTTCGCTCTTATAATCGATAAGCGCAGTAACCTTATAGCGGTTAGAAGGCATGGCGAGATATTCCACACCACTTTCTTTATCTACATAATGAATGTTCTGGCGCAGTTCAAAAATATCGCGCTCTTCACTTTGTTCCTGTATGCCGGCTTTTTCTAGTGCTTCTACAAAATATCGTGCACTGCCGTCCATAATCGGAATTTCAATTCCATTTACCTGAACTAAACAGTTATCGATTTGCAAGCCAATAAGCGAACTCATTAAATGCTCAACAGTAGCAACCATGCAATTGCCTTTCTCTAAAGTAGTTCCTCGCTGCACGGTAGTTACCAAGTCGCAATCGGCATTTATAATCGGCTTTTCGGGCAAATCGATGCGCTGAAACTTAATGCCATGATTAACAGGTGCGGGAAGAAACGTAACAGTTACGTTTTGACCGGTATGTAAGCCAACACCGGTTAGGGTTGCTTCTTGTTTGATTGTCTGCTGTAAGGAATGCGTCATTAACGATTTCTAAAGGGGGTAAATGTAAAATTTTAAGATATATCTATTAAAGTTTAGTAGTTGTTTGTAATTGCTGTATTTTGAAAAAATCAGAATCCGTATATAGAACGTTATCATAAACAATTGAAGCAAAATAAGCGTATCCTTTAGCTGTAAAATGTTTATCGGATGGCCAAACGTATTCTTTATAGTTAAAGTCGTTAACCTCTTTCATCAACTCGGTGGATACGTCTATGTTATTGGTGTAGGTTAATTTTTTACCAAGCAGATGAATATCTGCAGGCACACTGTAATAAAATGATTTTAAAACTGTATTGCCAAGGTTTTGAATAGCAAACCCGCCATTAGGATGAATTACAGACAAGAATTTTATTTGGTTTCTGTCACAAAGCATTTTGCTGTCAGCTAGTACAGATGCAATAGAATCGGTAGCTATCCGATTCCATTTAGGTATTTCAGAGCGTCTTTCGAGTGCTTTTCCGTAACCGGTAACTCTTACTAAAAAGCGGAAGAAGTAACTATAATGGAAAAGTGGCTCAAACCAAGGACCTAGTTTGTAATGCGTTGTGCCATCCGGATAGAATCTTTCTCTACCACCTCGGTAAATAAAGTCGTATATATCGGAAGTATTTACCGCAACTATCACAGCATCGGGGGTGTATGTAATAAGTTTGTCTCTTAATAAGGTGAAACAGTAAAACGGGTCGCTACCGGATACTCCTGCATTGATAACCTCAAATCTGTGGTCATACTTGCCATTAAGTATTTTTTCTAATTGGCTTGGCCACGTGTCGTTAGAATCGGCACCTACACCGGCTACATAAGAATCACCAAGTACCATTATACGCGTTACTGTATCAGGCTTGTTTTTGCTGAACTCCTTTTCGCGCAAGCCAAGAGAATTAGCTTTGAAATGGAAATTAAATTCATTGCTGCTTGATATTGTATTGTTGCTGTTAGGTTCCCAAGTATGATACCACGAGTTTTTAACTTGACCATAGTAGTTGACATATACTCCTTCACTTTTTTCTGAAGATGTTTTAAAGTAGGGAATAAAGCGAAGAGAAATTTCCAGAAGAATTGCGATAGCGAGCAGATTAAACAGGATGATTTTAATTGTTCTCTTCATGGCCTGTGCTATTTATCCTGTAGCTTCTTTTCTAAATCCTTCACCCGCTGAATTAACTGCGGCAATATTTTCATTGATGCCAATATGCGATAATGTTCTCTGGCATCAATAGCCGGTGCACCGGATACTCCCTTGCCCTTCTCTGTTATATTGCGTATTACAGCCGATTGCGCCTGAATTTTCACACCGTCAGCAATAGTTAAGTGACCGGTGATGCCCGCCTGTCCACCAATCATTACATTTTTACCAAATTTGGTAGAACCGGATATACCTGCCTGCGCAGCAACAACTGTGTTATCGCCAATCCAGACATTGTGTGCTACCTGAATAAGATTATCCAGCTTAACACCATCTCCAATTTTAGTAGAACCCATTACAGCACGGTCAATACAGGTGTTTGCGCCAACTTCTACATCGTTACCTATTACTGCATTGCCGGTTTGAGGAATCTTTTTGTAAGTGCCATCTTCCTGTGGGGCAAAGCCAAATCCATCGCTGCCAATGACACAACCGGAATGAAGAATTGTTCTGCTTCCAATTTTACAATCGTGGTAAATTGAAACGTTAGCATAAATAATCGTGTCATCGCCAACCTCGGCATTATCGCCAATAAACGAATTAGGATAAACGGTTACGTTCTTTCCAATCTTTACATTATCGCCTATGTAACTAAAAGAGCCAAGGTGAAAGTTCGCGCCATAAGTTGAATTCTTGCCGATATGTGAATTTGGTTCAATGCCCGAAGTTTTTTTTGTGCTGCTCATAGCAGCATATGCTTCCATAAGTTTTTGAAACGCCTGATACGGGTCTTTAACACGAAGCGCAGCAGCGATATTCGCTGTGTTGTATTCAAGTGTTTCATCGCAAAGCAGAATGCCCGCCTTTGCAGTTTGCGCATAATGAAAGTATTTAGGATTGCCTAGAAAGCAGAAAGAATCCTTATCGGCTTCTTCAATTTTGGCGAGTTTGTTTACTCTTATATTTGGGTCTCCTTCCAGTTTTGCATCCAGCAAAACCGCTAATTCCTTCGCTGTAATCTCCATCTCGGGCTCTTAAATATGCTCGTTAAACGCGCTGTAATTTTTTTATTGTGCGTGCGAAGAAAATATTTTTTCAACACCTATGGTTTAATAGCCAGCCGGGCTAACGCCAGCATGAATCTTTTGCCCGCATTTCCTTTTCTACCGTATTTACTTCCGTTGCGGAAACTGTCAAAATAGAGTTTGGTATACATTCCGGTAAATAATGCGCACTTGTTGTGTCCATACTTCCTGCCTCCATTTTGCAGCGTAATATGTTTTGCTCCAAGCTTCCTCATGCCATCTCGCGCTACAAAAGAGTTTTTATATAAAACCTGCTCATCATTAGTGCAATAACAAAGCTTAATAGGATTCTCCGGTTTCCAGTAGCAAAGTGAATTATCGGCAAGTGCTTTGTGCAGCAGAAAATCAGAGTCCTGAAGAAAAAGATTTACAAAGGTATCGCGAAGCATATCTTTAGGAACCTCCGGCATAAAGGCATCAATTTCTTTAAAGGTATGTTTGCCATCAAATACTTGAGGGATAAGTGTGTCGTATGGAGATTTATATATGGCATTGAGGTCAGGTACCATGTGATACACTTCATTAAACCCCCGAAGCAGATACGGCAGATAATGTCCACGCGGATATTTTTGAAACATCACTTTGCTTTGCACCCCTTCCATGTCATACGCTCCGCTATTACCGGCAGTAGCCGTTACTTTTAAATCCGGGTAGCTTTCCTGAATGTATTTATTGGCAGCCACAGCGGCATAACCTCCCTCGGAGTAACCGGTAAGGAATAATTGCTTGTTCAATTCAAACTTCAGTGAATCTTTTAGCTCATTCACGGCATAAATCATATCTACACTAGCCTGACCTAATGATTTATATTGCTGGTAAAGGTGAAACTTATCGCCATGACCTAAGCCGATGTAATCAGGCTGCAATACCAAATAGCCATCAACCGCCAAACCAAGACATAGGTAATCTTCGCCACCTACGTTTTTTCTTCTTCCTTTTTCTACCCTTGTTCCGTGGTGATAAACTATTTCGGACATCGGTTTATCAAAACCCCGCGGCACAAATACCAGACCCGATGCCATAATACACGTACTGTCGTGCCAGCAGGTTTTGTAAGAGATATCATAAACATCCACATCATACTTTGGATTAAGTAGCGATTTGGGAACGTGATTATCCTTCATCCGCTTTTGCATTTCTTCTTTAGTTACTGATTTCCAGAGCGTGTAGGAAAGCAACTTGTTACCGGTAAAGTCTAAAGCAAATGTTTGGAGAGAAACTACGAGAGATAGGAGAAAAAGGGTTTGTTTCATAAAATAAACTGTAGTAAGTAAATAAATCGCGAATTACGGCAATTGTGGAATAGGAAAGCGTTAATAAATCATTGTCCATTAGTTGATAGCCAAATAAAAAATACAAAGTGCGGCTTGACAAATACGTTGCCTGCCTTTATATTAACCATACCTGATAATTTAAATTACAACAAGCTATGGTAAATGCTTCAACATCTCCGCTCGTACTCTCTCTCTTAGCGCAGGCATATCTGCCATTGTCATTCCTCGCGTATCTATGGGTTCGCTCCAATGTATTTCAACGCAACCGGGATAAAGCTGAATGCCATTCGGATTGTTCACCTCCTTCGCGCCAATTACGGTTTGCACGGCAACGGGCACCTGTGCCATTATGGCCACGCGGAACGCACCATCCTTAAATTCTTTTAGTTTCTCATCCGTGCGGTTGCGCGTTCCTTCGGGGTATAAGAAAAGACTTTCGCCCATTAGCAACGCATCTGTCATTTGCTGATACGATTTTTCGCGGCTGTCTTTGCTTTGTCTATCTACCACAATACCCAGCATTTTTACCATGTAACCAAAAAAGGGAATGTATTTGGTTTCAGCCTTTGCTAAAAAACGCATCGGGTTTGGAACGGCTGAAGCACAAGCCATAATGTCTATCTGCGAATTATGATTGGCCACATATACATAGGTTGTTTTAGCATCCAACTTCTCTTTGCCAAACACTTTTACTTTAATCAGCATTAGGTTTAGTATTAGCGGAGATGCTACGTGACAGTTAAACCACACGCAATCCATCGAATACTTTTTGCCGCCAATAATGATGATGAATGCATAGGCAAAGGTGAGCGGAATAACAATCACCAGAAAGCAGAACGCTCCCCACAAAGCCCAAAAGAAACCGAAGATTCGCTTAAGTAAACTCATATTACTCTAACTCCCGCAAATAAAGTTGAATAGTATTCTCTAAACCCAGATACAAGCAATCGCGCACCAGTGCGTGACCGATGGAAACCTCTAAAAGGTTTGGAATGTTTTGCTTAAAGAACTTCAGGTTATCTAAATTCAAATCGTGCCCCGCATTAATACCAATGCCTAAATGGTTACAGAAGTTAGCAGCGGATGTAAACGCCTGAACGGCTTTTTGCTTATCAGTAAAGAAATCGTGCGCAAAAAGGCCGGTGTAAAACTCAATTCTATCGGCACCGGTTTGTTTGGCGTGTTCAATCAAAGTATTCACCGGGTCAATAAACAGCGAAACGCGGATGCCGTTCTTCTTTAGTTCTGAAATGGTTTCGGTGAGGAAACTTAAATGCGTAACAGTATCCCAACCGTGGTCGCTGGTTAACTGACCGGGGGCATCAGGCACCAAAGTGCATTGCGCAGGTTTTACTTCCAGCACCATCTTTATAAAATCGGGCGATGGATAACCCTCAATATTAAACTCGGTAGTAACTACTTCTTTTAAAGCATATACATCCTT
>CAMBIM010000021.1 GCA_945867505.1 Chitinophaga pinensis | reverse complement strand
GCATTAAGGAAATGCAAGGTACGCTTAACGGTTCGCAGCTTTCATTTACAACAAGCACCGAAGAACTAAAAGAATTTTTAGCGTTTAACAACAATGGAACTTTCGGCAATCCTGAATTTATTGCCAAGGTAGAAAACCAAAATCTGCATGCTATCGGTCAGCCCGATATGCTGATTGTAACGGCTGATGAATTCGTTTCTCCTTCCAACGAACTTGCAGCGTTTCACCGCAGTTATGATAATATTTCGGTAGAAGTAGTTAAGCTATCGCAGATACATAATGAGTTTGGAAGTGGCAAGCCCGATATTTCTGCCATTCGCGATTTTGTAAAAATGGTTTACGACCGTGCCGGTAGCGATACGGCTCTTATGCCACGCTATCTTTTACTAATGGGCGATGGCACTTATGACCCTAAAGACCGTGTGCCTGCCAACAACAATTTTCTCTCCACTTACCAAAGTATTGATTCAGATAACCCACTCGAAAGCTATACTTCTGATGATTTTTTCGGCTTGCTTGATGTGAACGAAGGTGGCGATATTACCGGTGGTGGACAGTTGCTAGATATAGGTATTGGTCGCCTTACCGCAGGCAGCGAAAGCGATGCTTGGGATATGGTGAACAAAATTAAGAACTACAAAAAGCCGGTGGTTGATGCCACTTGTATTCAAATTAGCTCTAACAACGGTTGGCGAAATATGATTACGTTTATTGGTGATGATGAAGATTCCAACATTCACCTTTCCTCTAGCGATGGACTGGCAGAGCAAACCCGCGCTTTACATCCCGAATACAACTACGAAAAAATTTATCTCGATGCGTATAAGCAAATTTCTTCACCGGCAGGTCCCAGATACCCCGATGTAAATACCGCTATTCTCAACCGTATCAATGCAGGCTCATTAATTATAAATTGGGTTGGTCACGGTGGCGAAACCAACTGGGCACTTGAGCGCATTTTTAATATGGCAGATATTGTTCCTTTGGCGAACAAAGAAAAGCTGCCTATGTTTATTACCGCCACTTGCGATTTCAGCCGGTTCGATTTACCCGACCGCACAGCCGGTGAGTGGTTAGTAGTAAACGGCAAAGGGGG
This sequence comes from Chitinophaga pinensis, assembly GCA_945867505.1. Taxonomy (GTDB): domain Bacteria; phylum Bacteroidota; class Bacteroidia; order Chitinophagales; family LD1; genus Bog-950. The sequence continues at coordinate 22,645 of CAMBIM010000021.1, read as the reverse complement.
TGCTATTGCTTCACTCACTACAGTTCGTTTGGTTTTCTCTTCCGGCAACGCCATTCTTAATGATGCAGCATTTGATCATCTCTTTTCCCCTTACGAAGGTCGATATCCGCGCCTAGGTGAAATTATAATGCTTACCAAAAACCAAACTGTTAGTCAGGGTTCAAACACGCGCAAGTTTACCTTGCTTGGCGACCCTGCGCTTACGCTTAACTATCCACGTTACGATGTAGCTACTACTTCTGTAAACAACAATCCCGTTTTATCTGCCGATACGCTTAAAGCTTTAGAAGAAGTAACCGTTAAAGGTGAAGTGCGTGATGATAATGGAAACAAAATGACTTCGTTTACCGGCAATGTTTACCCAGTGGTTTACGATAAAATTTCAACCCTTCGCACTCTAAAAAACGACCCTCAAAGTGCCATCGCTAATTTATTGGTATACAAAAACATATTGTTTAAAGGCAAAGCCAGCGTAACCAATGGCGATTTTACTTTCTCGTTTATTGTACCTAAAGATATTGACTACCAGTTTGGTAAAGGCAGAATAAGCTACTATGCCGACAACGCCAACTATATAGATGCACACGGCTACACCAACGATATTGTTATTGGTGGCTCTGCCGATTCGTTTAGGGTAGATAATGCAGGTCCCAGAAGGGACTTGTACATGAATGATGAAAAATTTGTGTTTGGCGGCACTACCACCACCGACCCAATTTTGTTGATGATACTGTCAGACTCCAGCGGAATAAACACCGTAGGCAACGGCATTGGTCATGACCTTACGGCTATCTTAGATGACAACACCCAAAACAAAGTGGTGCTGAACGATTATTACGAAAGCGAATTAGATAACTACAAACGAGGAACAGTAAAATATCCTTATTCAAAGTTGACAGAAGGCAGACACACCTTAAAAGTAAAAGCTTGGGACGTTCACAACAATTCGTCAGAAGATTACACCGAATTTATTGTGGCCAATGATGCTAAATTGGCGCTATCGCATGTTTATAATTACCCCAATCCGTTTACTACGCATACCGAGTTTATGTTTGAGCACAACCGTTGCTGCGATGATTTAAGTATAAGCGTGCAGATATTTACCATAAGCGGAAAACTGGTAAAGAGCATTGTGGCGCAAAAACAATGTGCGGGCTTTCGCGTAAACGATATTCAATGGGATGGGCTGGATGATTATGGCGATGCTATTGGTAAAGGCGTATACGTTTACAAACTTGCTGTGCGCGATGGCGAAGGCAACTCTGCACATAAATTTGAAAAGTTAGTGGTTTTAAGATAGATTCGCCACCCATTGTAAAATACAAGCAAACTATCGTAACACTTCTACGTTTAATTTAATTTCAATATTTTTCCAGCATGAATTATTTGTTGCGTACCAAAAAGGTGTTTGCTTTAGCGGTTGTATTTATTTTATCCGGTCACATTTTGATGGCGCAAACCGGATCAATTAGTAAAAACGGATTTAAAATAAACACTGTAACATCAGCAGTGCCATTTTTAAGAATTAACCCCGATGCCCGCGCGGGTGGAATGGGTGATGTAGGTCTTGCTTCTCCAGTAGATGCCAATGCCGTGTATTCCAACCCGGCAAAGATGGCTTTTATCGATAAAGATTTTGGTTTTTCGGTTGGCTTTAGCCCCTGGTTAAAAGCCTTGGTAAATGACATTTACTTGGCTAACCTTACAGGTTACTATAAGGTAAAAAAAATGCAAACGGTGGCGGTGTCGCTTCGCTACTTCTCTTTGGGTAACATTACTTTTACCGATTTTAATGGGCAGGAACTACAAACTTTTCGCCCGCAGGAATTTGCTGTTGACGGGCACTACGCCCGCATATTAAGCGATAACTTTTCTATTGCCGCTTCGCTTCGCGTTATATACTCTAACCTTGCTGGTGGTGCAAGTGTAGATGGTGCTTTGGTAAAACCGGGTGTAGCCGGTTCGGGCGATATTTCGGCTTACTTCCACAAAAAATTTAACGAAAATGCGGATCATAAAATGGAGCACGAACTTTCGATAGGTTTAAATATTTCTAATATCGGAAGCAAAATCTCTTACACCTCAAGCACTACTAAAGATTTTATTCCCACGAACTTAGGCTTGGGTATTGGTTATACTTTAGAATTGGGAAACAAACACTCTGTGGGTGTTTATGCAGATATGAATAAGCTAATGGTACCAACGCCAGATACTGCCGATAAAAACGGAAATAACATTTACGACTTCCGCGAAAAAAGTTCTATCACCGGCATGTTCACTTCATTTGGAGATGCTCCGGGAGTAATGGATAAAGGAAAGCGCGTAGCAGGTAGCCGATCAGCCGAAGAATTTGCTGAAGTTACTTGGGGTATTGGTGCAGAATATCTTTACAACAAACAGTTTGGCGTTCGCTTCGGCTACTTTTACGAGAATCCTAAAAAAGGTAATCGACAGTTTCTTACAGCAGGTTTAACGGTTAAATATAGTGTAGTAGGATTGAACTTCTCTTACTTAATTCCAACTACCATTCAGCGTAACCCGCTTGATAATACACTTCGCTTCACTCTATTATTCGACTTTACTAAGGGCGGCAAAAAAGCATCTTCAAGCGAAACAGGCGTTTCGTTAGTAGACGATGCTCCAAAGGTTAAGAAAGAGAAGAAAGCCAAAGAAGAGACTCCTGCACAGGAAGAACAACCAAAACCGGTTGAAAAACAAATGCAGTTAGAGCCTAAGCAGTAACTTAAACAACTATACTAATTTCAAAACAGCCCTGCCTAAATTTAAGACAGGGCTGTTTTTTTGGAAACAATATTTTACAAATTTATTTTAGCACAAAAGATATAAGGCATGTTTCGAAAACTACCGATAGTAATTATTCTCTTTTTGCATCAAGCATTCCTTCTTGCAAATGAAACTGTTGAACAACTTCAAAATAGAACACTGGTAATTATTTTGGAAGCTCCTCAAAAGAGCCAGTTAAATAAGTTAAAGCCAGATGAACAAGTATCGTATAATAAAGCTATCGAAGGTTATAATCGGAAGATTCGGGAAGTTGGAGATAAGTTTTGGGAACTCAATTCAAAAAAAGAGTTTAAGACCTGGGATGAAGTAAATGTGTTAATCAAAAGTAAAGCACAAGGGTATTTGATACTTTATGCAGGAAACTATTCGGTTGACCCTCGAATGAACGATTTTATGTCTCAAAAAGGATTGGATTTCTCCCCTGAAATATTTATGGCAAGCGATAAAAGGGACTATCGGCAATTCTATACAGCATTTAACCTAGCGTATCTTGAATCTTTTAAAAAGGGGGAATCAATAATTTCAAGAACAGTAACCAACTTATGGCCATTAAAAGAAGATATGATTTTTGCGTGTCAATACATTCAAAGTATTCTATTTGAAACTAAGAGAACCAACATGAAAATGACTGTGGAAAGCATTGCATCTTCACATAATGAACAGTTAGCAGATTGGGTTCTTCTCTTAAAAAGAGATTTACTATCTGATAGAGTAATAGATGAAAAATTCTACCCTTATAAATTAGAGATTGTAAGCCATGACTCACTACTTGCAAAAATCTTTGATAAGCAAAAGGTAATTTATGTAGAGGTTGTACCGCAAATGGTAGGTACTGGAGAAGCCTACAGGTTAGGCTACGAGCATGTACTTGTAAATGCGAATACAGGAATGATTGTAGGCTATGTACCTGTAAGCGCTGGCGTTCTACACGCCACTGCCGGACATGGCTATCATCATAAATATATTTCTGCTGGGATATTTCAACAGTATTTACAAAAAGAGTTTCCTGTAAGTAGTCCTAAGGAATCAAGAGAATAGTTACAGATAAGAAGGCTTTCCGAAAGCTGAGAGTTTGAATAAACATTCCCAAATTTAGGGTTTCATCGGACGAATTTTCCATCCGCCATTCGGAATTTCACCTCCGCCATCTGGAATTTTATATCCGCCATACAAAAATCTTAATTCTCCAAAGGAAAATTCACATCTCCCTCAATCTTTCCCTATATCCATTTAAAGAAAATCCTAGCAACGCACCTTCTTATTTAATATCAAACCATAAAAACTGCAAACTCTTAAAACCTAACGCAAAACTTTAAACTTAAAATTTACATTTGCACCCTCTTTATGAGCGATCCAATTAAACACGAGTGCGGAATAGCCCTCATCCGACTGCTCAAACCAATCGAATATTACGTAGAAAAATATCATACCGTAGCGTACGGTCTCAACAAGCTTTATTTGTTGATGGAAAAACAGCACAACCGTGGGCAAGACGGAGCCGGTGCAGCGGTTATTAAGCTGGACCCGCATCCAGGCAGCCATTTTATCAATCGTATTCGAAGCACATCTAATCAAGCAATTGTAGATGTCTTCAGCCAGATATTCGATACTTTTCCTAAAGACAGAAAGCCGCTGGACAACCCCAATGCAGAAGCCGATTGGTATAAGCGTAACAGCCCTTTTATTGGCGAACTATTGCTCGGGCATTTGCGTTACGGTACTTACGGCAGAAACACCGATAGTTACTGTCACCCATTCATTCGGGAGAATAACTGGATGACTCGCAACCTTGTGCTTGCCGGCAACTTCAATATGACCAATGTAGAAGAGCAATTTGATATGCTCATCACCCTTGGTCAGCACCCGCGCGAGCGTAGCGATACCATTACGGTAATGGAAAAAATCGGACACTTTTTAGATGATGAAGTGCAAAAGATTTTTGATAAGTATAAAGACCAAGGCTACGGCAACAAAGAGATTACAGATTTTATAGTGAACGAATTAAGCGTTCGTAGAATACTTTCACGCGCAGCAAAAGATTTTGATGGCGGATATGCTATGGCAGGCATGTTCGGTCATGGTGATTCATTCGTACTGCGCGACCCTAATGGAATTCGTCCTGCTTATTATTACTACGATGATGAAGTTGTGGTGGTAGCTTCAGAGCGTCCCGCAATTCAAACCACCTTTAATGTTCCTTTTGAAAAAATACATGAAGTAAAACCCGGTCATGCTTTAGTTATAAAAAAAGACGGAAGAGTAAAACACGATTTAGTACGCGATCCGGGTGAGAAAAAATCATGCAGTTTCGAGCGAATCTATTTCAGTCGCGGTACCGATAAAGAAATTTACAGCGAGCGCAAAAAACTGGGTGAACTATTAAGTTCCACTATTCTTAAAGCTATTAATGGCGATTTCGAAAACACCATTTTCTCTTTCATTCCCAACACAGCCGAAGTTGCTTTTTATGGCTTGATGGAAGGAATGGAAAATCATTTGAAAGAACACAAGCAAAAGAGGATTCTTAACGAGAAAGATATTTCTCCTGAAGAATTAGATAAACTATTATCCCTGCACCCACGTATTGAAAAAATTGCAGTGAAAGATGTAAAAGCACGAACCTTTATTACGGACGATACTTCGCGCGATGAAATGGTTAGCCATGTGTATGATATTACCTATGGGTCTATCAATGCGCATACCGATACTTTAGTGGTAATTGACGACTCAATTGTTCGTGGCACTACGTTAGAAAAAAGTATTCTCTCCATTTTAGACCGATTAAACCCGAAGAAAATAATCATTGTTTCTTCAGCACCTCAAATTCGTTACCCCGATTGCTATGGTATTGATATGAGCCGGATGTATGATTTCATAGCCTTCCGAGCTTTAATTGGTTTATTGAAAGACAGAAACCTTACTGGCAAGTTAGATGAGGTTTATGAGAAGTGTAAAGCCCATGATTTAAAACCGGTAGTAGAAAATCATGTAAAAGAGTTATATGGGTTGTTTACACCGGAAGAAATTTCCGAAAAAATATCAGAAATAGTTCGACCGAAACAGATTTTCGCCAACGTAGAAGTTATTTATCAAAGAATAGAAGACCTACACACCGCATGCCCTAACAACCTTGGCGATTGGTATTTTACCGGTAATTATCCAACACCGGGCGGCAATAAAGTAGCCAACAAAGCATTCATCAACTACATGGAAGGAAAGAATAATAGAGCCTATTAACTTGCTTTCCTAATTTCTTTCTGAAATTAAGCGAGGGATAAAAGCATCTTTTACCAATTAATTCACAAAATTTAATTTAATTTGCCTGCGTAGTGGTGGATAAGTCTTTGCGCATAATTAAGCAAAGGGTGTTGGAGGTATTAATATAGGCACGGGATTAAACAATGTTTTAACTATGGGAAAATTTACAAAGCTGCTAATGGTGTTTATGTGCTTGCTGGCTATTATGGTTACGCATGCCCAAACTAATTCTTCTACTAAAAAGAAAGAGGCTACAAAAACTTCAACTACAAAAGATAAATCGAAAAATACTTCTTCGAGCAAAAAGGCTGATAAATCATCAAGCACGGCTGATAATTCTAAAACAGACAAAGTTGACAACTCATCAGATAAAAAGAATTTAAAAGGCAATACTTCCTCGGCTGATGACACCTCTGCCGTTAAGGGTAAAGACCGCCAAAACCAGCTTCAATTTATGAAGCCGGATATGGAGGATAAGAATTACAACTTCTATCGCAGAAGAGAAATTTCTACCCCACTTCAACCCCGTTACGATTTAGATTCTGCTGTTTACCAAAAGGATAAAAAGAAAACCAAACAACAACAGGCATATATTAATCGTCAGTATGCATTCCCTGCAAAACCAAAAGACCAATGGGAGATTGGTGTAAACTTTGGTTCTGCGTTTATAAGTGGTGACGTAAAGCCACTGGTAAGTTTAAAAGGCTTGACTCAAAATATCGGTGCAGGATTTACTATTCGTAAGGCATTGGGTTATACAATCTCGTTACGTGGGGGATATAACTTTATGATGATGACCGGTAGAAACTGGGAGCCTGATGGCAACCTTGCTTTTAACCGTGCTTTGCATGGTGCTTATGACCCACGAGTTAATTATTGGGATAATCCAAACTTAGATGGTAGCAAGACTTTAGACACGCTTACCATGAACAAAACTTTCTTTTACAATTACCGTACTTACGTTCATGAGGCGCATTTTGTAGGAGTGCTTAACTTAGGTAACGTTCGTTTTCATAAAGAAAGAAACATAGTAAACTTCTATGTGTTGGGTGGTGTAAACGCAATGTTATTTACCACATACATGGATGCTTTGAATGGCAACGGTGATGTCTATGATTTTTCGCAGGTAATGTCTTTGTATGTTAAGCCTTGGGCAACTAATAACAACGTTGATGAGCGTTTGGACAAAAGAAAAACTGCGCTGAATTTACTGAATAAGATATATGATGGCAAATACGAATCTTCTGCAGAACGTGAAAACAACGCACCAGGTATTAAGAATTGGCAGTTTATACCAAGCGGAACGGTTGGTATTGGTGTTCAGTTTCACGTAGCTAAGTTTATGAGTATTGGTTTGGAAGAGCGATTGATATTCAGCGGCAGCGATTTGCTTGATGGCTATAGATGGCAACAGGATGAACATGATGGATTTACCAGAAGTAACGACAATATTTCTTACACTTCTATTAACCTTAACTTTCACATTGGTAAGAACAGAACGGAGCCCATGTATTGGTTGAATCCTAATTATCACACTTACCGCAAATTGGGTGATGTTGACCCTAAGAATGTGGCGGATGATATTTTAAAAGATGATGATGGTGATGGTGTAATAAACGCTTTAGACAAGGAGCCGAATACTAAAAAAGATTGTCCTGTTGACACACACGGTGTGGCATTAGATAGCGATAAAGATGGTATTATTGATTGCCTGGATAAAGAACCATTCTCTCCACCTGGCTTCCCTATAGATTCGAACGGTGCCGCTATTATTCCACCTAACCCTTGTTGCGATACCGCAGGCTTTGGTGACGAAAGCGATGGTGGTCCGCTACTAGGACCGGATGGCAAACCTCTTTTAGGTCCAGATGGTAAACCTATCGATGGTGGATTATCTTCAGGAAAGCGCAGAAACAAAGGTGGAAGCAATGGTAATTTCGATTGCTCTAAAATTGAATTGCCAAGCACCGTGTTTGATAACGATAAATACTACATCGACCCTCAATACTTCGGTAACTTGCACCAAGTGGCAGAAAGAATGCAAATGTGCCCGGATATGAAGTTGGTGGTTACCGGTTACGATGAATCGCGGAACGACCAAAAGTATAATGAGCAGTTAGCATGGAACCGTTCTAACGCAGCGGTAGATTATATGGTTGAGAAATACGGAATCTCGCGCGATAGATTTATTGTGAAATACCAAGGTGGTAAGAAAGCTGCCGATGGCACACCGTACGAAAAGAAAATGAAGAACCGTGTGGAGTTCCGTTATTCAAACGATGGCGAAAATGGAGACAGCAATCCACCGGCACCACATCCAGGATTGAAAGCAGGTTCAAATAAGTAAAGTTATATTGGTAAGGCCACTAGCAAAGGCAAAAACACAAGGCGCGAAGAGATTCGCGCCTTGTGTTTTAATGCCAGAGAGTTAGGAGACGAATAGAGGAAATTTGGAAGAGAATACAGTTCAGTTGAAGAAGGGTACCCTTTATTCCGGCTTCTATATATTTGTGTTAGTGGTAGCAGTTAAAATGCTTTTTTTGCTGCTTGAGAATGGTGGCTTAATAATTAGGGGATTGCTTCTTCCGAAGTTTCGGAACGCAAAGCCGTTCTCGCGATGACTATATACAGCAAAAAAGATTACTCATGCTATAATTTTTTTAAAAAGAATTCGTGAATCGCTTCGATTATTTGTAACGGATGACGCGACCAGAGCCCTTTGACAACACTCTCAGTTACAGGTAACGCTTGCGGGCGAGGGTAACCCCACAGTAATTATTTTTTACCCCAATAATTTTTGGTTCAGTGTTTTGGCTACGGCTTCGGCTGCACAGCTTACGTGGAGTTTGCCGTAGATTTTTTTGATATGGGTTTTGATGGTTTCGCGGCCCAAAAAAAGTTGGTCGGCAATCATTTTTAGCGAGTTGCCTTTTACTAAAAGAGCCAGCACTTCCTTTTCGCGTTCGGTGAGGTTGTAATCGTTTTGCGTAACAACGGGTTGCTGAAAGTGGAACATCACTTTGCGCGCAATGCTGGGGGTCATGGGCGCACCGCCTTCGTTTACTTCGCGCACGGCATCTATCAGTTTGTTGGGTTGTGTGTTCTTGAGCAAATAACCCATGGCACCGGCACAGATAGATTGGAACACTTTGTCATCCTCATCAAAACTGGTGAGCATGATGATGGGGAGTTCGGGAAATTTTTCGCGCACGCTTTTTACGGCACTTATGCAGTTGATGCCGGGCATGTCAATGTCCATCAGCACTACATCGGGTTTGCTGTCGGTTACGTTTTCTACTACGTTTAATACATCGGGGAAACTTCCGGCAAGCTCGAAGCCGTGTGATGTTTCGAATAAAATGCCGATGCTTTCGCGGAAGCGTTTGTTGTCGTCAAAAATGGTGATGCGGATAGTTGCCATGGTTGTTCAAATTTAGGTAAAGAAATGATTTGATGAATTTATAAAAACACTAAAACCCGCAGCGTTCCTCGCCAACGGGTAGTGTGTGAACCTACGTTCTTTGTTTAGTTTCTTTTTGCCACCACATTTAAATCGTACGTTTGGTTGGTGTTTATTAAAAGCATAGTGCTATTACCCATAGCTACATAGTTATCGTTTGCCAACTTACTTATTACAATTCCGTTTTCATCAATATAAACTGTTTTTACCCCGTTGGATGTAAGCACAGAATTGCTCTTATCAAACACCTGGCAGTTATGATTTTTCATCATTACCAAGCCGCTGTTTGCTGTCCCCATCCAAATACGGTCGTATTCATCGCAGGCAATAGAAGTAAAATTATCGGTTGGCAGGTTGGCGTTTTCGGTGCTGATAAGTAAGTAAGAGAAGCCATCGAAGCGGAAGATGCCGTTGTCTGTTGCTGCATAAACGTTATCGTTTTTAGAAACGCATATTCCTTTAATGTGGTTTGAAGGAAGAACCGAGTTGCCGGTAGTTAAGTGTGCAAACTTGCCGTTGGCTTTGTTGATTTGGTAAAGGCCGTTGTTAGTGCCAATCCAAATAGTGTTTTGTGTTTCGGCTTGGGCAATGATGGTTTCGTTCTTTACAATTTTAGTAAAATCAACCGTGCCTTGCGATTGTGCCATGATGAATGGAAAGAACAAATACTTTACAACTGCTACCGGTTTGAAAAGTTTTTTTGCGAGAGTAATTAAGTTTTTCATGTTGTTATTTTTTTAGTTTTTGTTTTCGTTTTTGATGATGCAAAGATGTGGCTTGGGCAGGGGTGGGGCAATCCCCCGATGGGGTGAAATAAATTCAGAATGTGGAATGGAGAATGAGGAATTGAAATACAGAAGGGGAAGGCTGCTATATTATTACGGTAGTAATAGTGCCTTGAGAGGAAGATTCGATATTGAACTTAGCACCAACTTCTTCGGCACGGTAGCGCATGTTTTTAATGCCATTGCCGTTTTTGCTTTTGTAGTTGTTTACATCAAAGCCATTGCCGTCATCTTTAATAACGAGCAACACATTTTTGTGGTCGCGCTTTATATCTATATAAAGGTTACTGCCACCTGAATATTTAATGGTGTTGTAAACAGTTTCTTTAAAGATGAGAAAGATGTTCTTGCGCTGCTCCATAGTCAGCTTGGTGTCTTCTACATTTTGCGCTGCATTAAAATGCAATTGAATTTCAGAAGAAGCTACCAGGTCACCGGCAAACACGCGCATACGTTCTACTAAATACTTTGCGGTGTCGTTTTTGGGGTTTACGCTCCAAACAATATCGCTCATATTATCTACCATCTCGCGGCTGGTATCGCCAATTTTGCCGAGCATGCTTTGCGCACGCTCCGCATTGTTTTGCTCTAACAATTGTTTTGCGGCTTCGCTAAAAACAGAAATGCTGCCGAGTGTGCTGCCGATATCGTCATGCAAATCGCGCGCAATTTTATTTCGTATGGCTTGCAATTGCATAAGCTGCGCAATACGGTAGCGATAGAATGAATAGGCTAAAGCAGCAATGAACAAAATACATAAACTGATAAACCACCAGGTGTAATAGAAAGGTGTGGCAATAACAAACTCGGCAAGCATCGTTTCGCTGCCAAATTGCCCGGCAGGGTTGGTAACGCGCACCATTAACTTGTAATGCCCCCAGGTTAAGTTCGTATACTTAACTTGTCCATCATCGCTATTGCTCCATTCTTCTCCCAATCCATCTAACCGGTATTGAAAACGAATAGACTTTGGAGAAGCGAATTGCAGGCAACTGACGGTAAAGTCAACAAAGCGTTCCCTTGTTTTCAATTTTACAATTCCGTTTACTGCTTCATACAGATAATCTTTACCTAAAACGTTCATACTTGCCAAATAAACCTGTGGCAACTCTGTTTCAAATTTTATGGCATCGGGTTTAAATGTGAAAACTCTGTTGCCTGCTGCAAAACTTACTTCGCCATTCGTTTCGTTTGAAAACTGCCCTGTTAACAATGAATTTGCGCTTCCATCATTTACATCTAAATGGAAAAATTTTTTTCGTTGCCGGTCAAAAACCTCTATTCCGTTTCTGGTTAATATCCAAAGGCGGTTGCGGTTATCTGCATGTATGCCTTTAAAGAGAAGTGAGGAGCCTGTGGTTTCCGGTTTATACAAAGTAAACTTTCCGCTTTCGTACACGCACAATCCACGACCTTGTACGCTAAACCAAATTCGATTGGAGTTATCGCACCAAAGCGCAGTTATCTGGTTTCCCGGTATCGAAGCTTTGTTCTCGGGCTCATTTACAAAACCTATAAAGCCGTCTTGGGTAAGTGGTGTATTTTTTTTGCGCATATACAGCCCACCTAGTGTGGCTACCCATAAATCCCCTTTTTTATCTAACAACAATTGCGCAGTGAGATTATTCCCTATGGTGTTAGGTTTACCTTTTTGCGAAACAAAACTGTAAACGTTTTTGTCATCCGTGCTGTAAAAGGCAACACCGTATCCCAGCACAGCCATCCAATACCCATGGTTACCGTTTACCACATCAGGTATAATACCTTGTACTTCAAAAATTTCTATACCGTAAAAATCTGTGTTGTTGTATATTACTTCTAATTCCTTCACTCGTGCACTGCCTTTATCCCAACCGTAAAAACCAATATCGGTGCCCAACAAAAAAGTACTGTCGGGAAGTTGATACAAGAAATACGGATAAATACCCTTGCCCCGATTTACAAAATTTATCGGGTCAAACTCGAATTGATATATGTCACTCAGGAGCATACCGCGCGAAGTATTTACCGCCACACTGACATCATTAAACCGATAGGTACTAAAAATAGTAAGGTCGGTTTGCATATCCACAAACTCAGCTTCGTCAAACAGCCAAGCTTTTTTATCGTACTTCGCCAACCCTTCCGAAGTGCCCACCCACAAAATGCCTCGGCTATCTTTGAAAATACAATACACTTTATTTGATGGCAGCGAACTCAGCTTCCCTATCTGACGCTTATACTGAGTAATTTTTCCGCTGCTTTTATTTACGCGGTATAATCCCGAACCGCGCCCCCCTGCCAGCATATACAATTGGTTATAATCAGCCACACACATCAGCATTTCGTCAATCCCTCCAATTGTTTGTAATGCAGCAGCAGGATTATTGTCTTGAACGAACAGACCCGGATTCCATCCGGCTATCCATATTTTTCCGCCAACAACAGAAAACTGAGATATGCTTGAAGCAATCGGTTCTGTATTTCGCATGCTTTCCATGCGTCCGGTTTGCTTATCTACCCGAAACATTTGACCATTGGTTAGTACGCTGAAGTACATTTTACCCTCGTGTTCCTCTATATGGTGAATCCAGTTTTCCTGACCTTGCGGTTTGGAAATGCTGTTATAGGGTTCAAAAACTTTGGTATTAAAAACCCAATAAGTTATTTGAAATGTTTTTTTATTAATGAATATGGCAGGGAACTGTTCAGCACCTATCACCAAATAGTTAGCATCCCAATCGTATAAACAGTTAAGACGATTAGTGGCTATAGATTTTTTGTCTTTAGGGTTGTTGCGGAACTGTTTAAAGCGTTTAGAATAGGTTGCTTTTTCATCATAACGGGTTAATCCGCCATCTACGGTAGCTATCCATAATATGCCTTCGTTGTCCTGCAAAATATCAGCTATCATATTGCCCGAAATCGAATTTGAATCGTCAGGATTATTGCGGAAGGTTTCAAATTGCCTTCCATCGAAACGGTTAAGACCCTCGCGTGTACCCACCCACAAAAAGCGGTTTCGGTCTTCGTACACACAACTCACCACATTACTCCGAAAGCCCATCCTTAGTTGTAAGAGTCTCGAAGTGGAACTCCTGCGCAAACGAAAGGCCACAACTGCACACGTAAAAGAATAGAGAGATGAAGCACTTTACTTTCATTGATTGAATCTAACAAAGAATAAAATCTTCACAACAACTTCTTAGAAGTTTGAAAAAGTGCATAGGCAAGTCAAAAATACACGCAGCAACAAGAGACCGCGTGTTAGTATGCTAAGTTAGGCGATAGCCATCTCTCCATTTCTTCAACAGCAACTCCTTTGGCTTTTGCTAAAGATTCCACCTGGTCGCGTTGAATTTTTCCTACACCAAAATATTTGGCGTGTGGCGAAGCGAAATAAAACCCGCTTACCGAAGCAGTTGGATACATGGCATTGCTTTCTGTCAGCTTAATGCCCGTGTTCTTTTCTACATCCAATAGATTCCAAATAATCGGTTTCTCAGTATGGTCAGGGCAAGCAGGGTAACCCGGTGCCGGGCGAATACCTTGATACTTCTCATAAATCAAATCTTCGTTTGAAAGTGTTTCGTCTGTTGCATAGCCCCAGAATTCTTTGCGAACTCTTTCGTGCATACGCTCTGCAAATGCTTCGGCTAATCTATCAGCAAGTGCTTTAAGCATAATGCTGTTGTAATCGTCATGGTCCTTTTCAAATTTCTCAATCCACTTTTCAATTCCCAAACCGGTGGTTACGGCAAACGTTCCTATGTAATCATCTTTAGGAGCAACAAAATCAGCAAGAGATAAATTTGCCTGTCTATCTTTTTTTACCTGCTGACGCATTTGATAGAAGGTAGTGTGTTGTTTGCCTTCTTCATTAAACACAGTAATGAATTCGTCCTGTGATGAAGCAGGAAAGATTCCAATCACCGCTTTGGCGGTAATCCATTTCTCGGCAATTATCTTTTTTAAAAGTGTTTGGGCATCATCAAAAAGTTTTTTTGCTTCTGCACCATACTTTGCATTTTCAAAAATGCGCGGATACGCACCATTCAACTCCCAGGTAGAGAAGAAAGGCGACCAGTCAATGTATTGAGCGAGCTCTTCTATACTGTAATCGTCAAACACTTTTACGCCTATAAAATTCGGCTTCTTTATTTCCTCTTTGCTCCAGTCAATCTGGTATTTGTTTTTACGTGCTTCGGCAAGCGTTACATATTCTACATCGCTTTTTCTGTTCGCGTGCAGTTCACGCATCTCTGCATACTCACTTTTAACAGATAAGGCAAAACTTTCACTTTCATCTTTACTCAATAACTTACTGGCAACGGTTACCGCTTTCGAAGCATCGAGCACATGCACAACATTTCCGGAAAAAGTTGGTGCAACTTTTACTGCCGTATGCAGTTTAGAAGTTGTAGCTCCGCCAATCAACAAAGGTTGCTTCATACCAAGGCGCTCCATTTCTTTTGCCACGTGAACCATCTCATCAAGCGAAGGTGTTATCAGTCCGCTGAGTCCGATGATTTGTGCGTTCTCTTCCCTTGCCCGTTCTAAAATTTTATCAGCAGGAACCATTACACCCATGTCAATAATCTCATAGTTGTTACAAGCCAACACTACGCCTACAATATTTTTCCCGATGTCATGCACATCGCCCTTCACAGTTGCTAAAAGAATTTTCCCATTGTTCTTAGCGGTGTTACCGGACTTCTTTTTCTCTTCTTCTAGGTATGGAAGAAGATATGCCACAGCCTTTTTCATTACGCGCGCACTCTTTACTACCTGTGGTAAAAACATTTTTCCGCTGCCGAACAAGTCGCCAACTATGTTCATACCTGCCATTAACGGACCTTCGATAATTTCTAAAGGCTTGTCATATTTTAAACGTGCCTCTTCGGTATCAGCATCAATAAATTCAACAATTCCTTTCACAAGTGCGTGCGCTAATCTGTCTTCAACAGTTCCACTGCGCCATTCTTCGTTGACTACTTCGGCTTTATCTTTCTTTTTTACAGTTTCAGCAAAAGCCAACAGTCGTTCAGTAGCATCATCTCTGCGGTCGAACAAAACGTCTTCCACACGCTCGAGCAAATCTTTCGGAATATCATCATACACTTCGAGCATGGTTGGGTTTACAATACCCATATCCATTCCATTTTTAATGGCGTGATATAAGAAAGCCGAGTGCATTGCTTCGCGCACGGCATTGTTGCCACGGAAAGAAAAACTTACGTTACTAACCCCACCGCTTATATGTGCATGTGGTAAATTTTCTTTTATCCATTTCGTAGCGCGGAAAAAGTCCACTGCATTCTGGCGATGTTCCTCCATACCGGTTGCCACCGGAAAAATATTCGGGTCAAAAATGATGTCCTCGGCTGGGAAGTTTAACTGCTCGGTAAGAATTTTATAGCTGCGCTCGCAAATTTCAATTCTGCGTTCGAAGCTATCGGCTTGTCCTTTCTCATCAAAAGCCATTACAATAATTGCCGCACCGTACCGGTGAATCAACTTGGCTTGCTTAATAAATTCCTCTTCGCCACCTTTCAGTGAAATTGAATTCACAATTCCTTTTCCCTGCAAACATTTTAAGCCCGCTTCTATAATGTGAAACTTCGAGCTGTCAATCATCACCGGCACTTTAGAAATATCCGGTTCACTGGCAGTGAGGTTCAAATATTTTTTCATCGCCTCTTCGCCATCTAGCATTCCTTCGTCCATGTTTATATCAATCACTTGTGCACCACCTTGCACCTGGTCAAGTGCAACGGTCAAAGCATCTTCATATTTATCTTCCTTAATCAGCTTTAAGAATTTTGCAGAACCGGTAACGTTGGTGCGTTCACCTACGTTCATAAAATTACTTTCAGCTGTCATAGTAACAGGTTCCAATCCGCTCAACTGCATAAAAGGAATACGCACCGGTTTTTTGCGCGGAGCATATTTTGCCGCCACGCGCGCAAATTCGCGAATGTGGTCAGGAGTTGTTCCACAACAACCACCCACAATATTTACAAAACCACTTTTGCAAAACTCTTCAATATCACTGCCCATCATCTCGGCAGTTTCATCATACCCGCCAAAGGCATTCGGCAAACCGGCATTTGGGTAAACGCTCACCCAAGTATGTGCAACATTCGAAAGTGTTTCGAGATACGGCCTCATATCTTTTGCGCCAAGCGCGCAGTTCAATCCAACCGAAACAAGGTTGGCATGTTTAATAGAAATCCAAAACGCTTCGGTGGTTTGCCCGCTCAATGTGCGACCGCTGGCATCGGTAATAGTTCCTGAAACAGAAACCGGAAGATTGGTTCCTTTTTCTTCCTGCACTTTCATAATGGCAAAGAGCGCAGCTTTGCAATTCAACGTATCGAAAACAGTTTCTACCAATAACCAATCTGCCCCACCATCAATTAAACCATGCGCTTGTTCGCTGTATGCTTTTACAAGTTCATCAAAACTGATAGCGCGAAATCCGGGATTGTTTACATCGGGTGAAATACTTGCAGTTCTATTAGTTGGTCCAAATGCACCAGCAACGAAACGAGGCTTTGATGGATTCTTCTTCGTGAATTCATCGGCAACTTCTTTCGCAATTTTTGCTGATTCAAAATTTAGTTGGTAAGCAAGGTGTTCGAGTTTATAATCTGCTTGTGCAATGGTGGTAGAAGAAAAAGTATTTGTTTCTACAATATCGGCACCCGCTTCAAAATATTGCTGATGAATTTCACGTATAATTTCCGGTTTTGTGATACTTAGCAAATCATTATTGCCACGTAAATCATGTGTATGGTTCTTCAACAACTCGCCACGAAAATCTTCTTCGCTCAACGTATAGCGTTGAATCATGGTTCCCATGGCTCCATCGAGCACAAGGATTCGCTTTTCAATTTCCAGTTCCAGTTTCGATTTGGTATTAATCATAAATTCAAGTATCAAGTATTTAGACAAATGCAAAATGCAGTTTGAGAAAGTGCTGTCAAGAAAATTTGGGGAAGGAGAAAATAAATTCCACTTATCTATCTCCGATAAAAATCGGAGCAGGATTTGGCACCTGCCCAGCATTGCTGCGGAGTGGTTGTCAAGACTTCATCGGGCCTGTCCCTCGGTCTTTCTTGATAACAATTTATTCAAAGAGCGGGGCAAATATAATCGGCTTTACCTATAATTAAAATCGTTGTTTACATTCGCCCCTCAATGAAATCAATGCCACCCATAGTAAACACATTGAAACATGTATTGATTCCATTTGTCCGCTGAAATATTAATAGAGCCAAATGAAAGTAACCGAACACATCGCCAACGCCAATGGCAATACACTTTTTAGTATAGAAGTTCTTCCTCCGCAAAAAGGAAAAACCATTGATGATTTACTGAAAGTAATTGAACCGTTAATGGAATTTAAACCGCCATTTATTGATGTAACGTACCATCGCGAAGAGACCATTTACAAGAAACGCGCAGATGGTTTAATTGAAGAAATTCCTTTGCGCAAACGCCCTGGCACGGTTGGTATTTGCGCGGCTATTAAAGGAAGATTTAATGTAGATACCGTTCCGCATTTGGTGTGTGGTGGTTTTACTCCCGAAGAAACCGAAGATGCTTTGTTTACGCTTCATTACCTAGGCATCAATAATGTTTTGCTTTTGCAAGGCGACCAAGACAAGAATGCAAAATCAACTTCTAAACTTTCGGCTTACAAATACGCCAGCGATTTAGTTAGACAGGTTTCGGATATGAATAAAGGGAAGTTTTTGCATGAGGAAACTGAAGCAGAAATGAAAACGAATTTCTGTATTGGTGTGGCTGCCTATCCTGAAAAGCATTTTGAATCGCCAAATTTGAATACCGATTTAAAGTGGTTGAAACATAAAGTAGAATGCGGAGCAGATTACATTGTAACGCAAATGTTTTTCGACAACAAAAAATATTTTGAATTTGTAGATAAATGCCACGCAGCAGGAATTACAATTCCAATTATTCCAGGCTTAAAACCGATTGCACAAAAGTCGCAACTGTCTACACTCGCCCGTATTTTCCATATTGATATGCCGGAAGATTTAGCCAACGCAGTAGAAAACTGCGCTGATGATAAAGCCGTGACACGAGTGGGTATTGAATGTTGCATCAACCAATCGAAAGAATTGAAAGCCGCGAATGTTCCTTGCTTGCACTACTATACCATGAGTAGAAGTGAGGCGACTATTGAAATTGCCAAATCAGTTTTCTAGGGCTTCTCCATTACCGTTCCGCACTTTTTACAAGTGCATAAATCTTTATTGGAATAGAATCGTTCCATTACTGCAGGTAAATCTTTTACGATATCATCTACGCGAATTTTTTCTTCGTACAATTTGTTGCTGCAATTTTCGCAATACCATTGAAATCCATCTAACACATCTTTCGGGCGCGTAACTTCCATTACCAAGCCAACCGAATTTTCGGGTCTGCGCGGTGAGTGTGGTGTGCCGGCAGGAAGAAGAAAAATATCGCCTTCGTTAATATGCATGTCAACAATCTTTCCGTCTTCCACAATTTTTACAACAATATTTCCCTCTAACTGGTAGAAAAATTCTTCGGTTTCGTTGTAATGAAAATCTTTACGCTTGTTAGGTCCGCCAACCACCATCACAATAAAATCATCGTTGCCCTTATAAACCACTTGGTTCATCACTGGCGGCTTGAGCAAATGGCGGTGTTCATCAATCCATTTTTTGAAGTTGAAAGGACGGGTAATTGCCATAATTTCAGATTTTTAATTTTAGATTTTAGATTGCGGAAATAAATGTAAGAAATGAATCTCGACCTGACCGGAAAAAATGCCTTTGTAGGCGGTAGCAGTAAAGGAATTGGCAAAGCCGTTGCGTTTGAACTAGCGAAACTTGGAGCTAACATTACACTTGTTGGGCGAGATGAACCTGCGTTAGTGCAAGGACAAATAGATTTGAGTTTTATTAGCAAAGCAGAACAGCATCACGATTCGCTGGCGATTGATTTTTCTAATCCCGAAAAGGTGAAAAGTGCGGTAGTTAAGCATCAAAAGAAAACGAATAAGGTTTATCACATTCTGATAAACAACACCGGTGGTCCGGCAAGCGGAAAAATTTTTGATGCCGAGGAAAAAGAATTCATGGCTGCGTTTGAAGCGCACTTAATCAATAACCATAACCTCGTAAAACTTTTTGCAGAAGGAATGAAAAAAGATGGTTACGGACGAGTAGTGAATATTATTTCTACTTCAGTAAAGCAACCCTTGCCGAATTTAGGTGTAAGCAATACCATTCGCGCAGCAGTTGCCAATTGGAGCAAGACTATGGCGAATGAATTGGGCGCTTTTGGTATTACGGTAAACAATGTGTTGCCCGGTGCTACGGAAACAGAAAGATTGCAAAGTATTATTCAAACTAAAAGCGATAAGACCGGTTGGGGAATTGATATTGTGCGCGATGAAATGTTGAAAGAAATTCCAATGAAACGCTTTGGCAAGGCCGAAGAAGTAGCTGCGGCTGTTGCATTTCTTTGTTCTCCCGCTGCTGCTTATATCAACGGCATTAATGTTCCGGTTGATGGAGGAAGAACCGGCAGCTTATAATATTCAGAAATGGAGCAATTGAAAAACTACATTAATGGAGAATTAACTGAACCAGTTTCGAAAACTTATCTCGACAACTATGAACCTGCTACCGGTGAAGTGTATTCGCAGCTTCCCGATAGCGATGAGCGCGATGTTCGGTTAGCTTTTGGTGCTGCCAAAAATGCGTTTGAAAGTTGGAGCACAACTCCGCTCGAAAACCGGATGATGATTTTGATGAAAATGGCAGACGGTATTGAGAAAAGGATGGATGAATTTGTGGCAGCAGAAAGTAAAGACAATGGTAAGCCGAAAAAGTTATCGCGAGCGGTTGACATTCCTCGCGCTGTTTCCAATTTCAGATTTTACGCTTCGGCATTGCAACATTTTGCAAGCGAGAGTCACCAGATGCCAGGAGTTGGAATCAACTATACGTTGCGCCAACCAATTGGAGTTGTTGGTTGTATTTCTCCTTGGAATTTACCCCTGTACTTATTCAGTTGGAAAATTGCCCCCGCACTAGCCACCGGTAATTGTGTAGTAGCGAAACCGAGTGAGATTACTCCTTACACAGCTTATCTACTTTCACAAGTTTGTATTGAAGCCGGTTTGCCGAAAGGCGTTTTAAATATTGTTCATGGTTTAGGAAATAAAGTTGGTCAGGCGATTGTGGAGCATGAAGGCATTAAAGCAATTTCGTTTACCGGTGGAACAGAAACAGGAAAACGAATTGCTTCTGTTGCTGCACCAATGTTTAAAAAGCTATCGCTTGAGTTAGGAGGAAAAAATCCGACTATCATTTTTACTGATTGCGATATTGAAGAAACAGTGAAACAAGTTGTTACTTCTTCCTTCAGCAACCAAGGGGAAATTTGTTTATGCGGCTCGCGAATTTTTATTGAGAAAAGTATTTATGCAAAATTTAAAGAAGCATTTGTTGCACGTGTACAATCTTTAAAAGTTGGTGATCCGAATAATGATGATTCAAATATGGGCGCCATTGTTTCACTTCAGCATAAGCAGAAAATTCTTTCTTACATAAGACTGGCAGAGGAAGAAGGCGGAAAAATTTTGTGTGGCGGAAATGAATTGAAGTTAGATGGCAGATGCGCTAATGGATATTTTATTGAACCAACAATAATTGAAGGGTTAGATTATAAATGCCGAACCAATCAGGAAGAAATTTTTGGACCGGTAGTTACACTTACTCCGTTTGAAAATGAAGAAGAAGTTTTGATGATGGCGAATAGCGTAAAGTATGGTTTGTCAGCAACCATTTGGACAAACGATTTAAAACGCGCACACCGCGTAGCTGAAAAAGTGGAAGCAGGAATTGTTTGGATAAACAGTTGGCTTGTGCGAGATTTAAGAACTCCGTTTGGCGGAGTAAAAGCAAGCGGGGTTGGAAGAGAAGGCGGCTGGGAAGCAATGCGATTTTTTACAGAGGCAAAAAATGTTTTTATTAAATCATAAATCATGAGCGACCAACTACCACAACCAATGGGTCTTTATCCAGCCACTCGTAAAGTGGGTAACCTTCTTTTTGTTTCAGGTATGGGCTCGCGCGAAGCAGCCGGTGATACTGTACCCGGTTTAAAAATGGACAAACACGGAAATTATTTGGAATACGATTTTGAAGCACAGGTTCACTCTGTTTTTAAAAATGTGAAAACAGCTTTGGAAGGAGCGGGAAGCAGTTGGGATAAAATTGTTGACGTAACAGTTTTCTTAGTTGACATTAAGCGCGATTTTCAAACTTACAATCGCATTTACGCTGAGTATTTCAAAGACAATCAGCCTTGCAGAACTACGGCTGAAGTAAATGCGCTACCATCTTGCATTGCCATAGAATTAAAAGTGATTGCCACCGTTTAATAACTGATGGCAAAGAAGAAATCTAAATCCACCCTTCCGGTTTGGGCGAAGTATGTGCTTGGCTTCGTTTTGCTTTTGTCCATTGCTGCTTTAGTTTACGAGAACAAAAAATATGTGCGCAGAGCGTATCGTTATTTTTCGTACCGGTACATTAAAACAAAAGTAAGTGCTACTGATTTTCCTTTGGGTTATGAGATTCACGGTATTGATATTTCGCATTACCAGAGCGATGTAAACTGGGATAAACTAAAAGCCATTGACCAGTTGGGCGATACCATTCAGTTTCGTTTTGCGTTTATAAAAGCTACCGAAGGTTTATTGATTGAAGACGATATGTTTGACGAACACTGGGAAGATGCACGCGACCATCACATTACGCGTGGAGCGTATCATTATTTTCTCCCCGACAGAAATGCTAAAGTTCAGGCGGCCAATTTTATTTCGAGTGTAAAACTAAAAGCCGGTGATTTGCCTCCGGTGGTAGATGTAGAAGAAGCCCGCGGCAAATCAAAAACTGAGATAGTTGCTTCACTGAAAGATTTTTTACCCATGGTGGAAGCCGTATACAAAGTGAAGCCTATCATTTATTCTAACCTGAATTTTATTGAAGATTATCTGGCAGATGACTTTAAGAAATATCCGTTTTGGATTGCCCATTACTATCATCAGGAAATTACACCTATTGACAGTATTAATTTTCTGTTTTGGCAACATAGTGATAAAGCTGATTTACTGGGCATAAACGGAAATGCCGATGCAAATATTTTTACCGGCTCACAAAAAGATTTTGAAAAATTGCTACTGAAATAATTTCTATAAAAACTTTGCAGAAGCAATGTAACTCAAAGTAGCCACGCTACCGGTAAGCACCATTCCCCAAACTATATCTATTACTACAATTTCGAG
>CAMBIM010000020.1 GCA_945867505.1 Chitinophaga pinensis | reverse complement strand
CTTCTTAACGTAAGTTTCAAGGGGTTCGTGTTTTTTATGCTTCGGCCATTTCAAATGAACTACTTCATATCCCGAAAGGTCAAGGTTTTCAAATATGATATCGTTAGCACCAACCCCCGGAATCAAATAAATCGTTTTCTCCATTTTCTAACATTTGTTCAAAAACTAAAATAGGTGTTACATTAGCATTACCAAATTTATATCCACCCTATGGCAAAGAAAAAATCAGACAAAGAGGCAGCCCACACATTTGACTTTAGTCCGCCTTCAAAACTTTTTGCACGCGGCTTTATCGCTCCCTTTAAATTTTATTTCTCTCCGCAGTTCTACGGATTAGACGAGTTAGATGTTTCCCGCCCCGCCTTGTATGTTTCTAACCATACCATTTTAGGTGTGTTTGATGGCTACCCTTTTGGTATCGAATTGTATTTGCGCAAAGGCATTATTCTGCGCGCGCTGGCCGATAGCAACCACTGGTTGATACCGGTGTGGAAGGATATTATTGAAAAGAACCTGGGCGTGGTAGAAGCCAACCGCGAAAACTGCCGTGGGTTGATGAAGCGGGGCGATAGCATAGTGGTTTTCCCCGGTGGCACCCGCGAGATTTGTAAGAAAAAGGGCGAAGAATATATTTTGAAATGGAGCGACCGCAAGGGTTTTGTGCGCATGGCTATGGAACATGGCTACGATATAATACCTGTGGCGGCAGTAGGTGCCGAAGAAACCTATACCGTGGTAAAAGATGCGAACGATATTCTTAATTCTCCCTTTGGTAAATTCCTGAAGTTTATTGGCGTGGCAGAAAAATATTTTAAGAATGGCGAACTGATGCCACCAGTAGTGCGCGGCATTGGGGATACTATCTTCCCCCGCCCCGCCAAATTGTATTTCAGTTTTGGCAAACGAATATCTACCACTGCTTATAAAAAGAAGTTTGACGATGCCGAAACACAGGAGAAGGTAAAGAAGAAAGTAGAAGAGGCTCTGCTTGCCGAGTTTGAAAAACTATTTGCCATCCGCGAGCGCGATACCGACCGCAGCAAATGGCGCAGGTTGCTGAATATGAAGAAGCCGAATTAGATTAGTCTACTCCTTCACTATCTTCTTTCTATAAGCCAGCTTCGAAGTTTTAAGTTCAACCACATAATTACCTGCGGCTAACTCTCCAGTGTTTAACTGCGCGTGGTGCAGGCCGGTGGTGGTAGAAGAAATATTGCCTTGGCTAATCAGCCTGCCGTTAATATCGTAAACGTTCATGGTTACTTCCTCGGCTTCATACAAATAGTATTGCACTATCAGTTTATCGTTCACCGGGTTCGGATACATACCAAACACTACCAGATTGCTGGTTTCTTCCACAGCAGTAGGCTCGGTTACATGGTAAATAATGGTGATGGTATCGCAATGATTTAGTCCGCTGTTATCGCAGGCTACAAAGCGCATGGTATCGTTACCCACATAATTAAAGTAAGGGAAATACTTTACGCACGAGTCGCCACCCACCCATTGGTAAGTGCCGTGTTGTGGAGCAAGTATAACATTGATAGAAACCGGTTCGCCTACTAAATCGTCAAACACCAAGCACTCGGTTATGTTAGTGTTTTTGTTCAGTTGCAAATCAATAATCGAAGCGGTGATAGGATGGTCAACTTTAAAAATGTAAACCACGGTATCGCAACCATTGTTGTTGCAGGCAATAAACGTAAGTGTTTCAAAGCCTCCAAAAGCAGAATCAGGATTATAAGTAAAGCAAGAATCGGTCAGACTAATAGTTCCGTTCAGCGGCTGCGAGTAATTAATGCTGCCGGTGTAAAAAGAAATATCGTTAAAGTGAACGCATCCCGTGTGAGTGCTGTCGCGGTCAAGGTCAACGGTAACAGTATCAATATCCTGCACCGAGTTAATGGTTACAAAAATGAAAGCCGTATCGCACACCGGTGTTGCCTCATTGGTGCAAACGGTAAGCATTACCGTATCGTTTCCGTTATAATCGGTAGAAGGCACATAGGTAACGTCCTGCCCGTTCAGCGATAAAGCCCCGCCATTTTGTGCAGAAACTATGCTCAAATTAACCAGCGGACAAATCTGCAAACTCGGAATTACGTTTACCGTTATCTGTGTGTTTTCAGGAATAGAAACCGTATGGTCTGTAATTTTATTAAACGGAGTATGCTGATTAGGCAACAACGAAGGATTAGGTGCTGAAATCTGCGGAGCAGGGTCGGCAGAGTTGCTTTGGCGTAAGTGGCGTTCGTTATTATTTACATAGTAATGCACCCCGTTTACATCGTTTGCGCCCAACTGCTCTACCGTGCTGATGAAGGTATAATCTGCTTGTGCTTTAGTCTTCTTAACGTTTAGCTCATAGTAGCCGTGCTCATCTAAGTTAATATATTTCATATGCGGGTTCAGGCTCTTAATAATGTTTGAACCAACCGGCAGCGGTGAATTAGAGGAGGTAACACTCGGCCCTACAAACTCTACCCCTACCGAACCGGCACCAGTGTTGGCATTGTAATTTGGTCCCGGCACATCGTTACACCAACTGGTGTGAATATCTCCGGTAAGCACCACCACGTTCTTTACCGGTGTGTTCAGAATATGATTCTCTATCAGCGTGCGTTCGTAATTGTAACCATCCCATTGGTCGGCATTTATGGGAGAGCCAAAAACCTGCAAGGGGGCAAACATTATTTGGTTGCCTATAATTTTCCAACGCGTGGTAGTATCGCTTAACTGCGAAAGAAACCAGGCACGCTCCACCGGCCCAAGTATGTGGCGGGTGGTATCATCGCGTCCTGCTAAATCCGGTTCATCGCGGTCGTAAAGGCGCGTATCCAGCATCAACAAATCAAGCAATTGGCCATAGCGTAGTTTTCTGAAAATACGAATGCTATCCATTGGGTCGGGCTGGCGAATAGGCATCCATTTATAATAAGTAGAAGTAGAATTGTGCTTACGTACATTATAAGGTCCTTCGGTAGCCGGTGTATGGTTTCCTGCTCCATCGCGCCAAGCATTGTTGGCAGTTTCATGGTCATCCCATACTGCAATAAACGGAAACAACTGGTGGATTCTACGCAACTGGTCATCCAATTTATATTGCGAGTAGCGAAGTTCGTATCCTACTTCAGTGATTGCTTCTGTTGGTGGGTCGTAATCTCTTCCAGCTATATTACTGCCATATTCCCCCGCTCCGTATTCATAAATATAATCGCCAAGATGGACTACCGCATCTACATCGTTTCGGCTGCTGATACTTTGATATGCATTAAAATAGCCATGCTCCCAACTGGCGCAGCTAACCACCGCAAACTTCACACTATCGTTATCAGTAGTAGAAGAAGGTGCAGTTTTGGTTCTGCCCACAATAGAATTTCTGCCTTGCGCATTGAACATGTAATAGTAAAACCGCGAAGGTTGTAAGCCGCACACATCTACCTTCACACAATAGTGATTAGCTTCTGTAGCTACTGCTTTACCGTAATTTACTACGTTAGTAAAACCGGTATCGGTTGCCATTTGCCAAAACACTTCAATATCTCCTGTTGTGCCGGTATCGGGGGTTACGCGCGTCCAGATAATCATGTGGTCTTCGGTAGGGTCGCCTGATTCTACTCCATGATAAAACGGACTGTAAGAAGGATTGAGGGTAATGCGATGTTGTGGCGTTTGTGCTTTTGTATGCAGCGCGAAAAAAAGAACAGAAAAAAAGATTAACGATTTCTTAAACATAGAACTATGCCTTTTTGAATTGGCAGCACGAATGTAGGGGAAAGAAATTCTTTTAAAGTTAATATTTGAAGATTGTGGGTTAACCCCGAAAGGGGTTTAAACCCGTTCAGGGTTCTTTGACGTTGGTTTCTTTTATTATTGCCCCCGAAATACTTTCTATGAAAAATATTCTGCTCGCTTTTGTCACATTTGTTTCCCTCTCAGCTTCTGCACAAACAACTACACCCGCCAAACCAAAACTGGTTATAGGTATTGTGGTTGACCAAATGCGTTACGATTTCCTTTACCGCTATTCCGATAAATATTCTGCCGTTGGCTTTAAACGTTTATTGCGCGAAGGTTACAGTTGCGAGAACACGCACATCAACTACTCTCCTACTTATACCGCATGTGGACACACTTGCGTTTACACCGGTTCGGTTCCCGCAGTGCATGGCATTACCGGTAACGATTGGTTTGATTATAAGGAGAACAAAATTGTTTACTGCACGCTAGACACTACCGAGAAAACCATTGGCAGCACCTCCAAAGCTGGCATGATGAGTCCGCGCAGAATGTTAACCACTACCGTTACCGATGAACTTCGCCTGGCTACTAATTTTAAAAGCAAAGTAATTGGCATCGCGCTTAAAGATAGAGGCTCTATTCTCCCCGCAGGGCATACGGCTAATGCCGCTTACTTCTACGACCCAAGTTGCGGAAACTGGATTACCTCTTCGTATTACATGAACGATTTGCCGTTGTGGGTAAAACAGTTTAACGATTACAACCTGCCCGAAAAATATTTGAGTGATAACTGGGCAACGCTTCAACCTATTGAAAAATATTCTGAAAGTACCGATGATGACGAACCCTATGAAGGAACTTTTGAAACTGAAACTAAACCGGTGTTTATTCATAAAGTTGGAGAAGTGGTAAAGCCTGCTTATAAAATTTTGGCTGCTACACCTTACGGTAATTCATTCAGCTTAAAGTTTGCAGAAGGAGCAATTTTAAATGAGCGATTGGGCAGCAATACTGTTCCTGATTTTTTGGCGGTGAGTTTATCGAGTACGGATTATATCGGTCATCGGTTCGGACCAAATAGTGTAGAAGTTGAAGACTGTTACTTGCGTTTAGATAAAGACCTAGGGGAGTTCTTTACCTTTTTAGATGAACACGTAGGCGCAGGTAATTATGTTCTATTCTTAACTGCCGACCACGGTGCGGCACACGTTCCAGATTTTAATAAGCAACATAAAATACCTGCTGGTGTGTTCCCGATTGATACAGTTGTAAAGCAATTAGAAACAAAACTGAAACAACAATATGGCGATGGAGAATGGCTGTTGGGTTATGAGAATATGCAGCTAACGCTGAACAATAATTTGCTGGCAGAAAAGAAAATTGACCGTGCTGAATTTAAAACCATCATAAAAGATTTCCTGCTCCAATTTGAGGGCGTGAGTAAAGTTTTAGATTTAGAAAATTTGCCTAGTGAATTAGAAGAGCTGAGTTTGAAAAGTGCAATTGCCAATGGCTATTATCCTAAACGTTCCGGTCAATTATATGTTCAGCTTGAACCGGCTTGGTTTGAAGGCATGACCAAAGGCACAACACACGGCACGGTTTACCCTTACGATACACATATTCCTTTAGTATGGATGGGTTGGAATGTAAAACATGGCGAAGACCACAGCGATATTCATATGGCGGATATTGCGCCAACCGTTGCAGCTATGCTCCACATTCAAGAGCCGAATGGCAATGTAGGGAAAGTGATAAAGGGAGTTTTGGAGAAGTAGATTAACCTACTGAAGAATCGCCTTGATTCCAGGCAACTCCTTTCCTTCAAAATATTCCAGCATAGCACCACCACCGGTAGATACATAACTTACTTTATCGGCAAGGTTGAATTTGTGAACGGCAGCTACGCTGTCGCCACCACCCACTAAACTAAAAGCACCTTGCGCAGTTGCTTGTGCTACTGCTTCGGCAATAGCTTTTGTTCCGTGCTGAAATTTCTCCATTTCAAAAACTCCCATTGGTCCATTCCACAAAATAATTTTAGAAGAAAGAATTACTTGAGAGAAATCGTAAATAGCATTGTTAGAAATATCTAAACCCATCCAGCCATCGGGTATTTCATTGCTGTTTGCGGTATTTGTATTTGCTGCCGCATCAAACTTATCGGCAATTACGCTATCAATAGGCAAAAGAAGATTTATATTTTTCGCTTTTGCTTTTTCAATTAGTTGTAGGGCAAGTTCCAGTTTATCTTCTTCAACCAAACTGTTTCCAATCTTTCCTCCTTGCGCTTTAAAAAAAGTGTAAGCCATTCCGCCTCCAATTAAAATGTTGTTGGCTTTATCTAACAGATTTTCTATGATGAGAATTTTGTCGCTTACTTTTGCTCCACCAAGTATAGCAGTAAAAGGTTTGTCACCACTCTTTAAAACTATTTCTGCACTTGCCATTTCGTTCGCCATTAGGTAACCGAACATTTTATTTTCTGCTGTATAATAATTCGCCACAATGGTAGTAGAAGCATGTGCGCGGTGCGCGGTTCCAAAAGCATCGTTCACATACACATCGCCATGCTTCGAAAGTTTTTCGGCAAATGGTGCATCACCTTTTTCCTCCTCTTTATAAAAGCGCAAATTCTCTAACAACAAAACTTCTCCTGCTTTCAACGAAGAAGAAATTGCAAACGCCTCATCGCTTACACAATCAGCAACAAACTTTACCTCTGCGCCCAGCAGTTCTGAAGTTCTCTTTACTGCATGATTTAAAGTGTGTTTTGTAAAATCAACGGTACCGTCTTCTTTCAGTTTCTTCAACGGTCTGCCTAAATGGCTCATCAGCACCACGCTTCCGCCATCTTTTAAAATTTTTTGGATAGTTGGAATCGCGCCACGAATGCGGCTATCATCCGTTATATTGAATTGCTTATCTAGCGGAATATTAAAATCTACGCGAACCAAAGCGCGCTTTCCTGCAAAGTTGAATTGCTCTACTGTTTTCATGTGGCGAAAATAATTTTTCAAGTAAAACCCAATTCATTTTTAAATTTACTAATTAAAATACTAAATATTATAGCTTGAAGATAAATCAGAATAACATTAACGCTTCCAGCTTGGAATCCAACATCATGTTTGTCGACATGAACAGTTATTTCCCAAGCTGCGAGCAGCAGGTAAATTACTGGCTGCGTCACCGGCCGGTGGGTGTGTGTGTTTACACCGGTAAGCAAGGCGCGGTGATTGCACTTTCTAAAGAGGCGAAGAAGAAAGGAATAAAACCTGCGCGGTTGGATGAAATTATAAAACTGCATCCCGAGTTTGTTCCTCTTGAAACAAACCCAGCGCGTTACCGGGAGTTTCATGTAAAGATTATGAAAGTGCTGAAACACTTTACCGATGATGTGGTGCCGAAAAGTGTAGATGAAGCGGTGCTGAATTTTTCTTCTTACCGGCTGCTGCATAAAGATATGAAGCAGGTAGCAATTGATATTAAGAAGAAAATAAAAGAAGATGTGGGTGATTGGTTTACCTGTTCTATTGGTGTAGCTCCCAATGCTTTTCTAGCCAAGCTTGGTTCGGATATTCAAAAGCCGGACGGACTAACTTTCATTACTCCGGAAACAATTGATGGAATTCTTGATAAACTAAAACTTACCGACCTTCCCGGCATTGCAAAAAATATGGCAATGAGGTTAGTAGATGGAGGAATTCAATCGCCTTTGCAACTTCGTCACACATCGCCAGAAAGATTGCGCAAAGTTTGCAAAAGTGTGGTTGGCGAGCATTGGCACTACCGTTTAAATTTCAAAGAAGTTGATATTGCCACTGATGATTACAAGAGTATGCAAGCCATGCGGCAGATTTCGAAAGAGCAGCGCCAATCTTTGCAAACTATGTATGATATTCTTCGCGCGTTGTGTATGCAATTGGAAAAACGTATGATGCGGCATGAATTGAAATCGCACTTTCTAGCCTTTTCGTGTAATTACGAAGACGGAGGATACTACACCGATTACGTTCGTACAGATACCACTATACAGGATGCTATAGAAATGCAGAATATTATTCTTGGCAGAATAAAAGATAAAGAGCAAGCGCACAACACTGCCAAAATTTTCAACTGCGATATTACGCGAATGACCGTTTGGATTACCGACTTTGAAGACTCTGAATACATCCAGTATGCGCTGTTTGGCGATACACTTAGAAAGGACAATCTGCGCAAAGTGGTTTACAGTATTAAAGACCAATTCGGTTTCGAAAAAATTCAACTTGCCGGTGAACTAACGGGTACACCTGTGCTGAAAGATGTAATTGGCTTTGGCTCTATTAAAGACTTAATTCCTCAAGAGAAAAAATTGATTGAGCCAATAGTTAAGAAGGAAGCAAAACAGGAATCGATTATGATTCCTGATATGGATTTTATGAATTATAAGGATGAGTAAATCTAATTTCCTCCATTTTCTCCCACTCCATTCCGTTTTCTTCCCCTTAGATTTGTTTGAATACTGTTAGTTCCTGTTCACGAACTGTGGAAAACCCTTGCTTTCTCCACAGATAGGATTTCCTAATTATATTTATACCACAATTTACCACCTATGAAAACGAATATATTTCATAGGTAATTTTACATTACATGAATTGTTGAAAAATATAAATGACCATTTTTGTGTCATGATGTGGTATTTTGTGGGAAATAAATTTTATTTGCATAGCTTTTAATCAGAAATACGAATGGCTTTTAGAGGACAATACGATTGCACTATGGACGACAAGGGGCGCATTAAAATGCCTGCCGCTTTGCGTAAGCAATTTCCTGCAGAAGAGAAAGGTGCGTTTATGATTGCAAAAGATATTGAGGATTGCTTAGTGATTTACCCGATGAAAGAATGGGAAGAGCAAGAAGCGAAGTTGATGAAGTTGAATCAGTTTGATCCGGCATTGCGCCAGTTTGCAAGTGCCATGATGATTGGATTAACCGAAGTGCAATTTGATAATGCTGACCGGTTTCTGGTTCAAAGAAGTTTGACAAAGTATTTGGGTGGCAGTAAAGATGTGGTGTTGTTGGGCAGATTCAACAGAATACAAATTTGGGATGCGGCTAAGTTGGAGCAATACAACAATGGCGGCTTGGCAAACATTAAAGAGTTGGCGCAAGAAGCCGC
Organism: Chitinophaga pinensis; assembly: GCA_945867505.1. Classification (GTDB taxonomy): domain Bacteria; phylum Bacteroidota; class Bacteroidia; order Chitinophagales; family LD1; genus Bog-950. The sequence continues at coordinate 16,111 of CAMBIM010000020.1, read as the reverse complement.
TTCTTATATAGACAAGTTAGAGGCAAAAGAAAAACAATAGCAGATGAAGAAGGAAACTTCGGATTCTTCTTATCACACCAGCGTTCTTTTACATGAGAGTATAGATGGGCTCGCCATCAAACCCAACGGCATTTATGTGGATGCTACGTTTGGCGGTGGTGGACATTCAAAAGAAATTTTGAAGCAGTTGGTAGAAGATGCAAAGCTTTTCGGCTTTGACCAAGATGAAGATGCGGCAAAGAATGCACAGGACGATAACCGGTTCACACTTGTGCAGGCAAACTTCAGCGAGTTGAAAAGATTCTTGCGAATGCACAATGCGCTACCTGTTGATGGAATCCTTGCTGACCTTGGAGTTTCGAGTTGGCAGTTTGATACAGCAGAACGCGGTTTCAGTTACCGGTTTGATGGCCCGTTGGATATGCGTATGAATCGCTTAGCAGAAAAAACAGCTGCTGATGTATTGAACGAATACAGTGCTGAGCAATTACAGAAAATATTCAGCGAGTATGGCGAAGTGCGAAATTCAAAAACACTGGCAAATGCAATTGTTGGTTCGAGAACTCAAAAGCAATTTGAAACAATTGCCGACCTGCTTAGTGTTTGCGAAGCGAACCAAACAGGAGAAAAGCATAAATACTTGGCGCAGGTTTTTCAGGCAATACGAATTGAAGTGAACGATGAGTTAGGTGCGCTGAAAATTTTGTTAGAGCAAAGTGTGGAGGTTTTAGCAAGCGGAGGAAGATTGGCGGTAATCACCTTTCATTCTTTAGAAGACAGGTTAGTTAAGAATTATATGAAGCACGGAAGTTTTGGCGATGAACCGGTAAAGGATTTCTTCGGCAACATTGAAAGGAAATTCAAAGTGATAACTAAGAAGCCGATAGAAGCAAGCGAAAAAGAACAAAAAGAAAACAGTCGCTCGCGTTCAGCAAAATTGAGAGTAGCCGAAAAGATTTAAAACAAAATTTTTAAAAACTAAAAACCATAAAATGAAAACAACTATTGTAACCATGATGCTGATGCTTACAGCATTTATCGTATTAAAAGCACAGGATAAGTATGATTTAGCTGTTGTAGGTTATTTCTACGACACACCAAAGAATCAAATTTTCATTTCCATTAATGGAGAAAAATCGGAGCAATATTATGTGGAGAGAGAGGAGTTGCAAGGGAAAATTTGGGGCGTAAGCATGAATCCGCTTTTAAAGCAGGTGAACAAATTACAAAACGAAGGATGGGAAGTAGTTGGTGGAATGAGCGCGAGTGGTTTGCCTTCGGTGTCTTTGTTCTTTTACAGTTTGAGAAAGAAGAGATAGTAAGAGTAAAATGGAGCAACAGCAAATGAGCGAAACAGAAGAACAACAAACGGAAAAAAAATCTGCAAAAGGTTTTAGTTCCCTGTTGGGCAAGTTCGATGCAGCCGGAGAAACCGGCTTGAAGAAAGTGCTGTTTAATATGCCATTTGTTTTGTTACTGGTAGTGTTGGCGGCTTTGCATATTGCCAATAATCACATGGCAGAAAACTATGCACGCAATATCACCAAAACAGAAAAGGAAGTTAAACAATTACGCTGGCAATACATGACAACTGCAAGTAGCTTAATGCAAAAAAGCAAGCAGAGTGAAGTGGCAAAGCTGGTGGGCACACAGGGGTTAAAGGAACTGAGGATTCCCCCTTATAAAATAGAAGTAAAGAAATACTAAAGATGCTGAACAAAGTGAAAGCTCATCTCCTGAAACTTCCGATAAATCGGAACCGGATGAGCCACCACCCAAATTCGGGAGTGTAAACTATTGTCCAAAACCCACTATGGCAACCAACAAAAAACGCGAAATCTTACTACGGGCTTATCTGGGCTTTGCGTTCATTTTCTTATTGGGCTTGGCAGTTATCGGTCGCGCGTTTTATATACAAACCACACAAGGAGAATACTATCGTTCACTGGCAGATTCACTAACCATTTTTCCAAAAACAATTTTAGCAGAGCGTGGAAATATTTACAGCCAAGATGGCCGCTTGCTAGCAACTACACTTCCTACATTTGATATCCGTATTGATTTCAAAACCACATACACGCACCCTGAAATTTTCAAGGAGAACATTGATTCGTTAGCACTTTGTCTTGCTACTATGTTCCCCGATAAAAATGCAACGCAATACAAAAAGGAATTGTGGTTGGAGCGCAAAAAGAAAACCCGCTACTATTTATTAAAGCGGAATGTGAGTTACAATCAAATGGCGGACATGAAGAAGTTTCCGATGTTTCGCGATGGTCGCTATAAAAGTGGCATGTGGGAAGTGCAGATTGATAAACGCTTAAAACCGTTTAAAGGATTAGCAGAAAGAACGATTGGGTTTGTAAGCGATTCCGGTAAAGTTAAAGTTGGCTTAGAAGGAAATTATAATACTGAACTAAAAGGAAAAGAGGGCACTGTGATGGTGCAGAAAATTTCGGGAGGTGTTACCATTCCATTGGATAGTAAAGAGGAAATTGTTCCGCAACCTGGAAAGGATATTTACACCACACTTGATGTTGAGTTGCAGGATGTGGCGGAAGATGCGTTGTTACGCGCTCTTTCGCACCATGGAGCGGCACACGGTTGCGTGGTGTTGATGGAAGTGGGTACAGGTAAGATTAAAGCGATGGCGAATCTAGGTATAGTGCGCGATTCTTCTTATGGAGAAATTCAAAACTATGGAGTAGGTGAAGCCACGGAACCAGGCTCAACTTTCAAGTTAGCAACCGTGGCCAGTTTAATGGAAGATGGTTTGGTAACTAATAATACACAGATAGATGTAGAAAACGGAGAGTATAAAGTTTTTGACCGCACTATACATGACCACGAAAAACCGGAAACGCCAACGCTGACTGTAAAACGCGCAATTGAAGTTTCCTCAAATGTGGCTGTGGCAAAATTGGCATTCTTGAACTATCAGTCGTCACCCGAAAAATTCTATAAGCATTTAGAATCGTTCGGCTTTACCAAAGCAATTGATATTGAACTGCCCGGTGCTGTTAAACCGTTGATTGCACAGCCCAAAAAATGGAGTGGAGTTTCCGCAGCCTTTATAGCACACGGTTATGGTCTTGAGATTTCGCCTCTTCATACGCTTATGTTTTACAATGCCATTGCCAACAATGGCATTATGGTAAAGCCATATTTAGTAGATAGAATAAAAGAGTATGACAAAACGGTTGATTCAACTATTACAGTTGTGTTGAACGAAAAAATTTGCAGCGATAAAACCATTCAGCAGTTACAAAGTATTTTGAAAGGCGTGGTTGAAGAAGGAACTGCTACCAACTTAAAAACTGATTACCTGCACGTAGCTGGTAAAACAGGAACTGCTGTAATTGCCCAAGGCAATGCGGGTTACAAGAATGGTGGAAAGAAAGTTTATCAGGCAAGCTTTTGCGGATACTTTCCTGCAGAGCAACCGGAGTATTCCATGATTGTGGTAATCAATTCGCCTTCACAAAACGGGTATTACGGAAATGTTGTTGCCGGTGCAATTTTTAAAGAAGTGGCTGACAAAGTTTACTCGCTTTCGTTGAACATGCACCGCTCTATAAACAAAGAAATAGCTGCGAATCAAATTCCGGTTGTTCAAAAAGGAAGTGCATTCGACCTTGCAAGCATCTACAATTTCTTTGGAATAAAAACCAATACAGTAAGCTCTGAATGGGCAACTACTTCTGCTAACGGAAAACAAATTGCTTTAGCGGAAACCGAAATGGAAAGCAATGTGGTGCCCGATGTAACCGGTATGAGTTTGAAGGATGCGCTTTACCTTTTGGAAAGTGATGGAATGAAAGTTTCAGTTAACGGAAGAGGGAATGTAATCGGCCAAAGCGTAACGGCAGGAGAGAAATTATTAAAAGGAATGTCAATCAGTATTGAATTAAAATGAAAAAGCGTCTCGTAATTCTTGGTGCAGGAGAAAGCGGTTTTGGAACTGCTGTGCTTGGCGTAAAGCAAGGTTACGATGTGTTTGTAAGCGATGGAGGAAAAATTAAAGACAACTACAAAAAGTTGTTGAACGAATGGAAGATTGAATACGAAGAAGCAAAACATACAGAAGAGAAAATTCTGAACGCAGATGTAGTAATGAAGAGTCCAGGTATTCCGGAGAAGGCGGAAATGGTGATGAAGATTCGTAAGCAAGGAATCAAGATTGTGAGTGAAATTGAATTCGGTTCATGGTTTACCAACGCACAGATAGTTGGCATTACCGGTGCGAATGGAAAAACAACAACGACCGCTCTCATTTACCACATTATGAAAAGCGGAGGAATGAATGTAGGCTTAGGCGGTAACATCGGAAAGAGTTTTGCCTATCAGGTGGCGACTGAAAACTTTGATCATTACGTTCTCGAGATTTCAAGTTTTCAATTAGATGACATCGAAAAATTTCGTGCGGATATAGCGGTGTTAACCAACATTACTCCGGACCATTTAGATAGATACGATTACGAAGTGCAAAATTATGTGACTTCGAAATTCAACATAACAAAAAATCAAACGGAGAAAGATTACTTCATCTACTGCGCGGATGATGAAATTACTATGTCGAACATGGAAAAGTATCAGACAAGCGCACAAAAAATCCCCTTTGCCTACGATAAAGAATTTGCAGAAGGAGGATTTGTAAAAGACGACAACATCATTATTAACATAAACCAAAACCAATTTACCATGAGTATTCAAGAACTCGGATTGAGTGGACGTCATAACGTCTACAACTCGTTAGCCGCTGGGATAGTAGCTAATGTTTACGGACTGCGTAAGGAGCAGATTCGTGAAAGTTTATCGGACATGAAATCGCTCGAACACCGTATGGAGAGCGTTGCGAAAGTTCGTAACATCGAATTTATTAACGACAGCAAAGCTACCAATGTGAACAGCAGTTGGTATGCTCTTGAGTCAATGAACAAACCGGTGATTTGGATTGCGGGTGGTATTGACAAAGGGAATGATTACTCTGTAATGGAGCAATTGGTAAAGAAGAAAGTGCGAGGCATGATTTGCCTTGGCGTGGACAACACTAAACTTCATTCTGCTTTCGGAAAGATGGTAGATATTATGGTAAACGTAAGCAACATGGGCGATGCTGTACGTATGGCTTATCAGCTTGGTAACCCTGGCGATTGTGTGCTGCTTTCACCTGCATGTGCTTCGTTCGATTTGTTTGAAAACTACGAAGACAGAGGAAAGAAATTTAAAGAAGAGGTGATTAAACTGTAATAGAATCCGGATGCAAAAATCTTAAGGTATGCTCTATTATCTCTTTCATTTTCTTGATCAGCAATTTGACTTTCCCGGTGCGGGGCTGTTCAACTTCATCTCCTTCCGCGCGGCCGGTGCGGTGTTGCTATCGCTACTCATCTCGCTGGTGTATGGCGATAGATTGATTGCAATGCTTCGCAAAAAACAAATTGGAGAAACAATCAGAGAGTTGGGTTTAGCGGGAGAAAATTCGAAAAAGGGAACTCCAACCATGGGCGGGTTAATCATTCTCGGTTCTATATTGATTCCAACTTTGCTCTTTGCAAAACTGGAAAACATATACATCATTCTTATGCTTATTGCCACAGTGTGGCTCGGTTTAATTGGTTTTGCCGATGACTACATAAAGGTATTTAAGAAAGATAAAGAAGGATTAGCCGGAACGTTCAAAATTATAGGTCAAATAGGTTTAGGTATTATAGTTGGCACTACGCTTTACTTCAATAAAAGCGTAGTAACAAAAGAAGAGGTTCCGCAAGGAGAAATTTATAAATACAGCAGTGAGAAAATTTCAAAAGTTACGGATGATAATTTGAAAGTGCATTATATGGTAACGGAAAAAGCACCGACTACCACAATCCCGTTTTTTAAAAATCATGAAATAGATTACTCGGTAATTCTTACTTCTATAAACAAAGAATGGGGCAAGTATGCTTGGCTTATTTTTATACCTGTCGTCATTTTTATTATAACGGCTGTCAGCAATGGAGCAAATCTTACCGATGGAATTGACGGACTTGCCACCGGCACTAGTGCGATTATTGGAGTAACACTTTTGGTATTTGCATACGTTTCCGGTAACATCATTTTTGCCGATTACTTAGATATCATGTATATCCCCAATTCAGGAGAGCTAGTTGTTTTTATTGCAGCTTTTGTAGGTGCGTGCGTTGGTTTTCTTTGGTATAACTCCTACCCCGCCCAAGTTTTCATGGGTGACACAGGTTCTCTGGCACTCGGTGGAATTATTGCCACCATTGCTATTATCATTCGTAAGGAATGGCTTATTCCGGTGATGTGCGGAATATTTTTGGTAGAGAATTTAAGTGTGGTGATGCAGGTCAGCTATTTTAAATACACCAAGAGGAAATTCGGTGAAGGCAGAAGAATATTCCTGATGTCGCCACTTCATCATCATTTCCAAAAGCTTGGAATGCACGAAAGCAAAATCGTTTCCCGTTTTTGGATTGTAGGTATTCTGCTCGCGATTCTGACAGTGGTAACATTGAAGATTCGATAGAATGAAAAAATTAAGTGCCATACTTAGTAATGTTTCTGCGATTGAAACCATCGGCTCTACCGAGGTAGAAATCTCATCGCTTCAAATGGATAGTCGTAAAGTAAAACAAGGCGATTGTTTTATAGCCGTAAAGGGAACAGCAAGCGATGGACACAATTTTATTCCAAAATGTATTGAGCAAGGTGCAGGTGTAATTGTATGTGAAGTATTGCCACAAGAACTGAGCATGAATGTTGCTTATGTAAAAGTTCAGAATACTTCTAAAGCACTTGGTGTATTAGCAAGTAACTTTTACGATAATCCTTCTGCAAAAATGAAAGTGGTGGGAGTAACCGGAACGAATGGAAAAACTTCAGTAGTTACTTTATTGTTCCGTTTGTTTCGTGCATTGGGTAAAAATGTTGGTTTGCTTTCTACTGTTCAAAATCAAATCAACGTGGAGGTAATTCCAAGCACGCACACTACACCGGATGCTGTTGCGCTTAACGCTTTAATGAAGCAAATGGCAGATGCCGGTTGCGAATATTGCTTTATGGAAGTTAGTTCACATGCAGTTGACCAGCATAGAATTGAAGGATTGAAGTTTACAGGTGGTGTATTTACTAATATTACCCACGACCATCTTGACTATCACAAAACATTTGAAAACTATATAAAAGCGAAAAAGAGATTCTTTGATGAATTGCCTTCTTCTGCATTTGCATTGATAAATTGTGACGATAGAAACGGAACTGTGATGTTGCAAAATACGAAAGCAGCTAAACAGACTTACTCTCTCAAATCGCCAAGCGATTTCAAGTCAAAAATTATTGAAAACGGTGTAACAGGCCTTCAATTAGAAATTGATGGAGTGGAAATGCACACGCGATTGATTGGGGAATTTAATGCTTACAATCTTACGGCAGTGTATGCCGTGGCTCGTTTACTTGATATTGAAAAACAAGAAGCACTAACTATTCTTTCAGCACTCACTCCGCCTGAAGGTCGCTTCGACCAAATAGTTTCTGCTAAGGAAAAAATAGTTGGCATTGTTGATTACGCACATACACCTGATGCTTTGAAAAATGTTTTACAAACCATTCAGGCAATTCGCGGAGGAAATGAAAACGTAATTACAGTTGTTGGTTGCGGTGGAGACAGAGATGCCACCAAGCGACCTTTGATGGCGGAGATTGCCTGCAAGTTCTCTAATCAGGTAATTCTTACTTCAGATAATCCTCGCAGTGAGGAACCGAATGAAATTCTAAGACAAATGAGTGCAGGTGTGCCAGTAACGGATAAAAGAAAAGTAATAACGATTACGGATAGAAGAGAAGCCATTAAAACGGCTGTTACGCTGGCGAGGAAGAGCGACATCATTCTTTTAGCAGGAAAAGGTCATGAAAAATACCAAGAGATAAAAGGAGTGAAAAACCATTTTGATGATAAGGAAGAATTAAGTGCTATGTTCAGCGAAATGGAAAAGTAGTTTCAAGCGAATAGAATGAATAAGGTAATAAATACTGGATGGGAATATCTCCGCGGAGATAAAATGATTTGGATGATTGTCATCTTCCTTTTCATTTTTTCTATGCTGGCTGTTTATAGTGCTACCGGTACGCTTGCTTACAAAATGCAGGTGGGCAACGAAAAGTATTTGATGAAGCAAATTGTAATGGCATTGGGTGGTGTGCTGCTCATGTTTGTTACACACATGATTGATTATAAATATTACTCCCGCATTGCGCAACTACTTTGGTTCATTAGTATTCCGCTATTGGTTTATACTATGTTTTTTGGAACCGAATTGAACGATGCTAATCGTTGGATTACGTTACCGGTTTTAGGGCTGACTTTTCAAACTTCCGATTTAGCCAAACTTGCACTCATCATGTATTTGGCTCGTCAGCTTTCTTTGAAGCAAGACCAAATCACTGATTTTAAAGAAGCGTTTATTCCTATTCTGCTTCCAATTATTCTTACCTGTTTACTTATTGCCCCTGAAAATCTTTCAACTGCCGCTATACTTTTTTGCACTTCGGTTTTTGTAATGTTCATTGGCAGAATTGCATTAAAGCATATCGCCATGTTGTTTGGTGTAAGTGTAATTGTCGGGGCAATCTTCCTGGCTTTTCTTTTTCTGTTACCTGATACTATGCTGAAAGGTAGAATGCATACTTGGAAGAACCGGATTGAAAACTTTACTCAACACCACGATTCAGACGATGAAGATTATCAGGTTCAACAGGCAAAAATTGCCATTGCCAAAGGTGGCTTGTTTAAATTAAATCCCGGTGGTAGTGACCAACGTAATTTTTTGCCGCAGGCTTACAACGATTTTATATACGTCATCATTATTGAAGAATACGGTTTGATTGGTGGTGCAGGTATTGTTTTTATGTATCTCTTCTTTTTGTATCGATGTATTCGCATTGTTATAAAAGCACCGAAAGCGTTTGGAGCTTTACTCGCGGTCGGGTTGGGAATTGCACTCGTTACTCAAGCCATGATAAACATGGCGGTGGCCGTAAACCTTCTTCCAGTAACCGGAGTAACATTGCCACTAGTGAGTATGGGAGGAAGTTCAGTGATATTTACCTCCGTTGCATTCGGAATTATTCTTTCTGTTTCCAGAAATATTGAAGAAGAGAAAACGTTAGAAACGGCATGAGTGAAATACGCGTAATCATTTCCGGAGGCGGAACTGGCGGGCATATTTTTCCTGCTATTGCAATAGCCAATGCGATCAAGAAAAAAAATCCGGCTGCTAAAATTCTCTTTGTTGGTGCCAACGGAAGAATGGAAATGGAAAAGGTTCCGCAGGCGGGTTATGAAATATTGGGATTGAACATTGCGGGATTTCAACGCGGTTCTATTCTCAAGAATGTTTCCTTGCCATTTAAAATTATCAGTAGTCTGCTAAGTGCATATTTTATTGTCAAGAAATTCGAACCAGATGTTGCTGTTGGTGTTGGTGGATATGCCAGCGGTCCATTATTGATGGCGGCAAATTTTGCAGGAGTGCCGACTGTTATTCAAGAGCAAAATTCATTTGCCGGAGTAACGAATAAGATTTTAGCCAAAAATGCGAAAGTGATTTGTACGGTTTATGATGGAATGGAAAATATTTTTCCTAAAGAGAAAATCGTAGTAACCGGTAATCCTATTCGTGAAGAGATTGTAAAAATGAAGGGTAGCAAAGAAGATGGAATAAAATACTTTGGATTAAACACTAACAAAAAGACAATTTTAATTACCGGTGGAAGTTTGGGTGCCCGTAAAATAAACCAAAGTGTAGAAGCCTCGATAGAAAGAATTAAAGAAAGTGATGCGCAAATTCTTTGGCAAACAGGCAAAATGTATTTTGAAGATTGCAAGAAAGTTGCGGAAGGCGTTCCTAATCTTCACGCCAAAATGTTTCTTGATAAAATGGATTTAGCGTATGCCTGTGCGGATATAATTATATCGCGCGCTGGCGGAACAATTTCTGAATTGCAGTTGGTGGGTAAACCCGTTATACTCGTTCCTTCTCCTAATGTAACCGAAGACCATCAAACACATAATGCACTAGCATTGGTTAATAGAAAAGCAGCCATCATGATTAAAGATGATGAAGCCAAGCTGAATTTGATTGGTGCTGCTTTTGATTTGTTGAACAACGAAACACTTCAAAAAGAATTGAGCACAAACATTAAACAGATGGCTATACCCAACGCTGCTGAAAAAATTGTGGAAGAAATTATGAAAGTTTGCAGCAAATGAAGAATCTGAAAGACATTAAGAAAATCTATTTTCTGGGCATTGGTGGAATTGGTATGAGCGCACTGGCGCGTTATTTTAAATCGATGGGTGCAGAAGTAAGCGGTTACGATAAAACACAAACTGCCCTAACCGATGAACTGGAGCGCGAAGGCATCCGTGTAATTTTTGAAGATGAGGTAAACCTTTACTCTAAAGAAATTGATTTGGTAGTTTATACACCAGCTATTCCTAAAGACCATAAAGGATTTAATTTTTATAAAGACAATAACTACGAACTGCGCAAGCGCAGCGAGGTGCTTGGCATAATTTCATCTGACCGGTTTACGATTGCCGTTGCGGGCTCGCATGGGAAGACAACCGTGAGTTCAATGATTGCGCACATCCTGACTCAATCGGGCTTTGGATGTTCTGCCTTTTTAGGTGGCATTGCGGTGAACTACAATTCAAATTTCTTACAAGGACAAAACGATGTAGTAGTAATTGAAGCTGATGAGTTCGACCGTTCGTTCCATCGCCTTGCACCGGATATGGCGGTAATTACTGCGGTGGATACCGACCACTTAGATATTTACGGAACCAAAGAAAAAATTGACGAAGCCTTTATTGAGTTCACCAATAAAATTGCAGAAGAAGGTTTCCTGGCTATTAAATCGCAACAGAGCATTGAAGAGCAACTACCGGTCTTGGATAAAGCATTTTATTCTTTGCATGACGACACCAGCGATGTGTATTGCTCTAAGTATTGGGTGACTGATGGCGGTTATTTGTTCAACTTGAATTATTTCGGAACGGACATAAAAGGTTTGCGCCTAAACATTGGCGGGTTTCACAATATCGAAAACGCTATCGCTGCCATCATCATCGCTAAAGAGTTAAAGATTACTGATGAACACATTAAAGCGGCTCTTGCTTCTTTCAAAGGAATTAAAAGAAGATTTGAAAAAGTGTTTGCCAACGATAAAGTAGTTTTCATTGACGACTACGCTCATCATCCCGAAGAGATTCGTGTGTTTGTAGAGAGCGTTCGTGAGATATATCCGAAGAGTAAAATTACGGCTGTGTTTCAACCGCATCTGTTTTCGCGCACAAAGGATTTAGCCAAAGAATTTGCCGAGCAATTGAGCAAAGCAGATGAAGTAGTGTTGCTAGATATATATCCCGCCCGCGAATTACCGGTGGAGGGGGTTACTTCCGATTTAATTTTTAATCAACTAACCTGCCCTGAAAAATCATTGATTAAGAAGGAAGAACTCCTTGATTTTGTAAAAGGCAAGAACTTTGAAGTGCTGCTGACCATTGGGGCAGGAGATATTGATAAATATCTTTCTCCAATCAAGGAGATACTTTCTTCGAGATAGAAACCTTCAAAGTCCCCTTCAGGGGATTAAGGGGTTGTCTTTTCTTTTACTCACTTCCTTTCCCATTCACAATTTCTGTCAACAACTCTGCGTTTAGTTTATAGTCATGTGTTGCACATTTGGCGTGACACTAATAACCATGCAAAAGTTCTGGCGGATACTTAAAAAAATACTCACGATAGTGGCGGTGCTTTCGTGCGCTGCGCTGTTTGTAGTGGTGTTGACTTCTGCTATTCAAAAACAAAATCAACTGACTTGTAAAAATCTCACCGTTAAGATTGATTACGATTCCGGTCTTGCTTTTTTAAACGAAACGGAAATAAAAGAACGCATCAATTACTTGAGTGGGGAAGATATTATCGGCAAGCAATTAGCCCGTGTTGATTTTAAAACACTGGAAAAGGAATTGAGGAAAAACCCCTTTGTAGACAATGCCGAAGTTTTTGTCGACCAGCAACAAAACATCATGGTAGAGGTAATCCAGAAACGTCCTATTCTACGGATACTCAACAGCGATGGTGTGGGCTATTATATCAGCGAAAAGAACGAGCGCATACCGCTCTGCGATAAATTTACATCGCACGTAATTGTAGCCTTGGGCAATGTAGAAATGCACCAAAATGCTAAACGCGACAGCACCGTGCAAATCGCTCTTTACCATTTGATTCAATTTGTTCAGCGCGATACATTTTTAAATGCAGTGGTTGACCAGGTGTATGTAAAAGAGAATGGTGAGTTTGATGTCATCCCCAAGATAAGCGGACACATCATCCACTTTGGAAACGGGGAAGAGAACACGGCAGAAAAATTTGAACGACTCAAAATTTTCTACAACGAAGGAATGAAGAAAGTAGGCTGGGATAAATACAAGAGCATTGATTTGAGATATAACAATCAGGTAGTCTGCGAAAAGAACGACACAACTAATACACTATAAAAATTTCACTATGGCAATCAATCACACAAAAGAAAATCCAATTATTGTCGGTCTCGATATCGGAACTACAAAAATTGCCTGCATCGTTTCGCAGCGCGACCAACATGGCAAACTGAAAATTCTTGCGCTTGGCAAAGCGCCTTCGCTTGGTGTTTCGCACGGTGAGGTGACTAATATCAAACACACTACCGATGCCATTATTGAAGCCATTGCCGATGCCCAAAAACAATCCGGACACAAAATAAATGTAGTATATGTGGGTATTGCCGGTCAGCACATTGCCAGCACACAAAACCGTGGCATTTATACCTTGCCAACACCCAATGAAGAAATTACTCGCCAGCACATTAAAATTATGCTGGATGAAATGCACCGGTTAGCACTTAACCCAGGCGAAAGAATTATTCACGTATTGCCGCAGGAATTCACCGTAGACAGTATGCACGGAATTAAAGAACCGATTGGTATGTGCGGAAGTCGCTTAGAGGCCAACTTCCACATCATTACCGGTAAGATAACTGCGGCACAAAACATAAAAAATTGTGTAGAACGGGCTAATGCACAAATGCTCGGTTTGATTTTAGAACCGCTGGCTTCATCTGCTGCGGTGTTGCATCAAGAGGAAATGGAAGCCGGTGTAGTGCTGGTAGATATTGGTGGTGGAACAACCGATGTAGCCATTTTTAAAGACGGAATTATTCGCCACACGGCTGTTATTCCTTTTGCCGGCAATATTATTACTGCAGATATTATGGACGGCTGTAAAATGCTGCGGAAGCAGGCAGAGCAGTTAAAAGTGCAGTTTGGCAGTGCGCTACCAAGCGAAACACACGAAAATGAAATTATCTCCATACAAGGCATTGCAGGTCGCGAGCGGAAAGAAATTTCTATGCGTACTTTGGCCAGCATTATCAATGCGCGTATCGAAGAAATATTTGCGCAGGTATATTTTGAAATTAAGAGTTCCGGTTATGCCAATCAACTTAATGCAGGTATTGTTATCACCGGTGGAGGTTCGCAGCTCAAACATTTGAAACAAATGGTGGAGTTTAGCACCGGTATTTCTACTCGTGTTGGTTATCCTACTTCTTGCCTGGCCAGCAGCAACAGAGATGAATTAAAAAACCCGATGTATGCCACCGGTTTAGGCCTGGTACTGGAAGGGTTTAAATACTATGACAATCTGGATGAAACAGAGCAAATGAAATTCTATCCTGAATTGTTTGAAGTAGTTGAAGTGGCTCCGACCCTTACTTTTGAAACCAACAACAAAGAGGAAGAAACTGAAGAAGAAGTGGAAGTAACTCGTGTAAAAGTTCAACCGGTAAATTACAGAAAGCAAAAAGGGAACTTCCTGAAAGAGATGGCGCAGGAATTTCAGAACTGGTTTAAGGATGAAAGAGTGAATGGCGATTTTGAGGGGTAAAATCACCTCTCCTACATCCTCTCCGAAGGAGAGGACTTAAATACAAAAACTAAAAAGGCGCGAATCATTTCGCGCCTTTTGTTTTTACCACCCCCTGCCCCCGCCTCCCGCAAAAAATGGGATGAAACAAGCGGGGGACAAGTAACACTTTCATTTAATAGCTACCCTACAATAGAAATGCGGCTGTTTGTCCTCCGCTGGCGGAGGTGTCCCGCTGCTTTGAGCGGGACGGAGGTGGTGGCTGTTGGCGGAGGTGGTCGGAGACCGGAGGTGGTTGAATTCCGCTGTTGTTTTGCCTTTGCGGAGTAGAAAGGTTTTGCATAAAAACAAAAACTAAAAAAGGCGTGCCGCAATTCTGCGTACGCCTTTTGTTTTATGCGGTTACGTCATTGCGACCCGATAGCTATCGGGTTTGCGAAGCAATCGCCCTGAATAAAGAGGGGATTGCTTCGTCAGGTTTTGCAAAACCAAAGCCTTCCTCGCAATGACGAGTGCCGCCTTAACGCACCAGAATACTTGCCGCTGCGCTGGGGTTACCTACGTTTTCTTTACCCAGCCCGCGAACCCTTACCCAAATAGTATTACCGGGTTTAAAGACTTTTAAAACCTTTTGCGTGCGGGTAGTTATGGCATAATATCTACTGTCACTAAAATCGGCAGTAGTAGCCGTTTCAACCACATAGTTTATGGCATCACTTGCTGCATCCCATTTGCTTACCAGGCTACCGCTTGCCGGGCCATCGCTAAGCCTAAGGTTAGTTACCTCGCCAGCCGTATCGGGCTTGGGTGCCCCCTTTGCTCTTATAGCAAAACCGCTGCTTAGTATTTTCTCTCCATCGCCTTCTGTAGCCTGCTGCACGTAACTTGCCAGGGCAAGTACTAGTTGAAGCAGTTCCTTTCTGCGGGCATTCATAGCCGCTACCTTAATCTTATCGCGGTTACGCGCCTCGTTATAGGCCGTTTCCAGAGCCGTGGCAGCCGCGCTCATTACCGCCATCGTAGGGCTGGGGGTAGTAAAGTAAGCGTTGCCCGTCATCATAGTTACTATAAGGCGCGTGCGCTCTATCTGTTCAGGAATTGTTAAAGTGTAATAACCCATTTTTACTGTTGCCATGTTGTTTAATTTTAAATGATTAAAAAATAATTATTGACTACCTATATGCCGAAGGGCGTGGTGGCCTTTCGGCCTTGCGCCCTGATTTTTTAGTAGAGGTATGCTGCCCTTTCATCTGCTTATTTATTGCCGCTGTTTTACCCTTGCTAACTGAAAACAAAAGTATGGGTTGCCGGAAAAACAGCCCTATAAAACCAAGTGTATGCTACGCGCGCGGGGGAGTGTTTTACGCCTGCCTTACATGGGCTTAAAACGGCTGGTGTTTTAGCGCATAACCACCCATGAAAAAAACGGTTTAAAAATTCTTTTTTACGCCAAACTTTTTTAACCTTTACCACTCGGCACGCTGTTAGCTACGCCCCAGGGGCGTAGAAATTATAAACAGAAGGGGTTACAACCACCCCTTAATTATTTAATAACCCATAAATAATTCCTTATGGCGCTTCATGAAAACCTACGTAGGCTGCGTAATATGCGCGACCTTAAGCAAGAAGTTTTAGCGCAGGTTTGTGGTGTAAGCCAACAAACCTACAGCAAGTATGAAACGGGCGAACTGCCTGTATCTGCCGATACCGTATTGCTGATTGCCAAATTTTACAATGTACCGGTAGCCGAAATTTACGGACTGCCGGAAACCGGACCGCCCAAGGTGCTGGATGCCAAGCACCTGGAGCTGTACGATAAACTGCTGGAAGCCCAAAATGCCATTATAGCCCTGCAGCAGGAGCAGCTAAAAAACAAGGGCAGGCGCAGCTGACCGGTTTTACTGCTTAAAATCAGGCTTTTACGCAAAGCGTACTAAAAACATTGTACTTGGTTGCATGTACGAAGTTTTTGGAACTAAAAAAGCTGTACTTAGTTCTGCTCTCGAAGTTTTAAGAACCATATACATTGTACTTGGTTCCATTATCGAAGTTTTTGGAACTAAAAACATTGTACTTAGTTCTCTTCACAAAGTTTTTGGAACCAAAAAAGCTGTACTTGGTTCTGCTTTTGAAGTTTT
>CAMBIM010000019.1 GCA_945867505.1 Chitinophaga pinensis | reverse complement strand
ACCGAAGGCAAAAAGGTTTCTCCGCAGCAAGCTTTAAGCGATGGCTTGATTCATGAATTAGCTAAAGACAAAGAAGAACTTTTAGCTAAAGCAAAAGCTTGGGTATTGGAAAATAAAACCGCTAAAGCACCGTGGGATATAGATGGTTACAAGATGCCGGGCGGAACACCTCTTACCCCTAAGGTAGCACAGATGCTTCCTGTAGCACCGGCCGTGTTGGCAAAGAAAACTTACAACAACTATCCCGCACCGCTTGCGATTATGAGCGTGGCGGTAGAGGGCGCGATGGTAGATTTTGAAACGGCTGCAAGAATTGAATCAAGATATTTTGCAGAACTGGCTACCGGTAAGGTGGCAAAGAGCATGATTAAGGTTTTTTGGAAACAATTGAATGCAATCAATGCGGGCAACAGCCGCCCCAAGACAGATGTGAAAGGTAACTTTAAAAAGGTTGGTGTGCTCGGTGCTGGTATGATGGGAAGTGCTATCGCTTACTGTTCTGCCATCAGTGGAATTGAAACCGTATTGAAAGATGTAACACAGGAAGGTGCAGATAAAGGCAAGGCGTACTCCGAAAACATTTTGAAGAAGCGCGTAAGCAAAGGCAAGATGACGAAAGAAAAAGCTGATGGCGTTTTAAGTAAAATTAAAGCAACTGCCAGTGCCGATGACTTAAAAGATTGCGATTTAATTATTGAAGCAGTTTTCGAAAACCGCGAACTGAAAGCAGGCGTTACTAAAGAAGCTGAAGCGCAGATGAATCCAACTGGTGTGTTTGCCTCTAATACTTCTACCCTTCCTATAAGTGGCTTATCAAAAGCGTCTTCACGTCCGGAAAATTTTATTGGCCTTCACTTTTTCTCTCCTGCCGATAAAATGCCTTTAGTTGAAATTATTGTAGGTAAAGACACCAGCGATGAAACACTCTCCCGTGCATTCGATTTTGTAAAAGCAATTAAGAAAACTCCGATTGTAGTAAACGACAGTCGCGGGTTTTATACTTCGCGTGTATTTGCCACTTATGTATTAGAAGGTATGGCATTATTGAACGAAGGTTACAACGCCCGCTCTATTGAAGCCGCAGGTTTGCAAGCAGGTATGCCGGTTGGTTCGTTAGCGCTTACAGATGAAGTTTCTCTTACTTTATTGGCACATATTAGACAACAAACAATTGAGGATTTAAAAGCAGAAGGTATTGAAGTAGCAAAACATTCAGCTTACAACGTTGCCGAGAAGATGTTAGAACTTAAACGTGCAGGTAAAGCAGCAGGTGCAGGTTTTTATGAATATCCGCAAGGTGGCAAAAAACATTTGTGGAGTGGTTTGAAAGATTTGTTTGAAACCAAAGAGAAGAACCGCGATGATGTTGACCGCATGAAAGTGGAAGAAAAAGAAATGATTGACCGCATGCTCTTTATTCAATGCATTGAAGCTGTTCGTTGTTTTGATGAAAAGGTTTTGCGTTCCGTTGAAGATGCGAACATCGGTTCTATTTTCGGTTGGGGATTTGCACCATTCAAAGGCGGCACACTTCAATTCATTAACGATTATGGTGTGAAAGAATTCGTTACTCGGGGCAAAGAACTTCATTCTAAATACGGTGATCGTTTTGCTGTTCCTGGTTCTTTAGAAAAAATGGCAGCAGAAGGAAAAGAGTTTTAGGAAAAACTGCTTCATCGCGAATTAAATCACGTGCTTCTCTGCATGGTAACTACTTCTTACCATCGGTCCGCTTTCTACGTAACGGAAACCCTTTGAAAGGGCAACTTCTTTGTAGCGCTTAAACTCTTCGGGAGTAACATAGCGCACCGCCGCTAAATGTTTTTTGGTTGGTTGCAGGTATTGCCCAAGGGTTAGAATATCCACTTTAGAATTCCGTAAATCATCCATTGCTCCAAACAACTCTTCTTCGGTTTCTCCTAAGCCGAGCATGATTCCGCTTTTGGTTCTTTCAATTCCGCCTTCTTTTAATTGTAACAAAACTTCAAGACTTCTTTCATACTTAGCCTGTATACGGACCTCGCGGGTTAAGCGCTTTACAGTTTCCAGATTATGCGAAACCACTTCGGGTTTTACATCAATAATGCGCTGAATATTTTCTGCTATTCCTTTAAAATCAGGAATCAATGTTTCTAATGTAATTCCAGGATTGTGTCTGCGAATAGTGCGGATGGTTGCGGCCCAAATTTTAGAACCGCCATCGGTTAAATCATCGCGGTCAACTGAGGTAATAACCACATGCTTTAAGCCCATTAGTTTTACCGATTCAGCTACACGCACCGGTTCGGTAATATCTACTACTTCTGGGTTGCCGGTAGCTACACTACAAAACATACATGAACGGGTACAGGTGTTTCCAAGAATCATCAGCGTAGCCGTTCCAACTCCCCAACATTCGGTTTGATTAGGGCATTTACCACTCTCACAAATGGTGTGTAGTTTATGTTGCTCTACATTCTTTTTTACTTCGCTAAACTCTTTACCGCTTGGCAGTTTTATCTTCAGCCAATCGGGTTTGCTAATTCTTTTACCGGTAGAAATAATTTCGGACATGCGCGCAAACTTAGTTGATTTCGGGATATGAAACAGAGTGGCATTGACAGCAATCAAGCACACCATTACCTTAAACTTAACAACCCTTGTTTTGTATTTGCGATTATACAGTTTGTATAGTGTTAAGCGTAGCTCTCATGTTAGAACTTTAGGATTACAAGCCGCGTAAGGTATTTCAAATAAATCTGTGTTTATGTCAATGGAAATAACAAATACCGGTGCAGAGGAACTTCAGCCAAAAGCTGTGGATGCAGCTATACAGAAGCAATTAGGTACTTTACAAAACAGTGAACCCCTGACGTATGTAGTGGAAGATGATAAGGCCAATAACTTTTTGTGCAAGATGACTTTAGACGAAGTTGGAATTACCAACGTTAGCGCGTTCTTACGTGCCGAGTTAGCTCTTGCTGATTTGAAAAATTTGTTAGAAGCTAAACAGGAATTTCCTTCGCTTATTTTGCTGGATATAAATATGCCGGCTATGGATGGCTGGGCTTTTTTGAATGAGTTCCGCAATTTCCCGGAAGTGGCAAGACTTAAAACCAGCATTTATCTTTTTTCCACTTCTGACCACCCAAACGATATAGCCAAGAAGGATTTGTATCCAGAAGTTTTAGACTTTGTGGCTAAGCCGCTATCGGAAGAAGTTGCTATTACTTTAAAAGAAAAATATCTTCGCCCGCGAATTGCTGCTTAAGCAATAGCAACTATGCGCGCAAAGAATTTACTACTCCTCTCTCCTCTCCTTTTATTGTTCAGCTGCAACCCCGATAAACTTCCGGTTTACGGAAACAAAACGGCTGTGGTTAAAAGCGAAAATGGCAAAGAAACCATTGACAGCGTTGATTATGTGCTTCCCGATTTTTCTTATGTAGACCAAGACAGCAATGTGGTGAACACCGTAACTGTTCACAATAAAATTTTTGTCACCGAATTTTTCTTCACTTCCTGCCCAAGTATCTGCCCAAAGATGCAGGCGCAGATGTTGCGCGTGTATGAAAAGTATAAGGACAACACTGATGTTCAGATTCTTGCCTTTACCATTGACCCAGCGCGCGATACGGTTGGCAAACTGAAAGCCTATGAAAAAAAGTTAGGCATTGAAAGCGCCAAATGGCATTTACTTACTGGCAACAAAGATTCTATTTACAACCTTGCCGATAACTTTTTGGTAAGCGTAGCTGAAGACCCTGATGCACCTGGTGGGCACGTACACAGTGGCAATTTTATTTTGGTAGATAAAAAAAGAAGATTGCGTGGATACTATGATGGCACCAAGGAGGAAAGTGTGCAGAAGCTATTAAATGAAATGGATGTTCTGCTAAAAGAGAAATAAATCCTTTTAGAATTTCAGGTAGAAATCTTTTGTTAAGTGTTTATATTCTTCGGTAAAGTTTCCTTGAGTATCTTGAATAACTAAAGATGATTTTATGTATTCCTCTTTCTTTCTTCCCAATTCCATTAAAGCTAAATAGGGATTTTTTCCAGCTACTGCGGTTACTTCTGTAAATTTGGTAATGTATAAGTTCTCCTCTGCTGCTAATGTTTGTATTAGTTGAACATTAAAAACAGGAATAACTAAAAACGCTTTACCCGTTTTTGAAAGCAAGCGGTTTATTCCTTTAAGCAGTTCTTGATAAGTTAAAGCTGTGCTGTGTTTGGCAATGTTCTTTTGTGAGTTGTCGGCTTTAAAGTCGTCTATAAAATAAGGTGGATTAGAGATGATTGAATCGTAATAAACATTACTACCACCTTCATCTCGCGCAGAGCCGCGAGCCACCTCAACTAGCGGAGGATAAACAGCCAGTGTGCCTTTGTAATTCTGCAAAGAAGAGTGAATGGCTGTTAAGCTATTACTCCACGGGCTTTGCTCAAAGTTCTCTTTGGATTGGGAGTAAGCATCTTTATCTATATCTATGGCATCAATAACCGCATGGCTGTTTTTTTGCGCCAACATTAGGGCTATTACTCCGGTACCGGTGCCAATGTCGAGGATATGTTTGGCTTCACTAACTTCTACCCATGCGCCAAGCAGCACACCATCGGTGTTTACTTTCATGGCACAATTGTTTTGTGCAACTGCAAATTGTTTAAAGCGAAACATGTGATATTCAATTTGTGTAATCCTACTTGATTTCTTTCAGTTTAGCTATAGCTGCTAATACATTGAATTCATTCTTACCGGTAAGTGCTGCCAATTGGCTGTAAATAGTGTAAGCCTTATCGTAGTTTTGTTTTAGCTCCATTGCCCAAGCTTTAAAAATTAGGCTTTGTAGAGAACCGCTGTTTAGCAGTAAGGCTTTATCAAAATCTTTTAAGGCATTATCTAAATCCGAAATTTTAAAATACATCATTCCCCTGCTGGTAAAGAATACTTCATCGTGACCATACACGCTGTTGTTGTTCATTTTAGAAATCTCGTTTTTAATAGAATCTTTGTTTACCCCATACATTTCGGCATACCGCCAAGTATCTATCAACTTATAGTAAGCGGGGCAGGTGTATACCATGCTTACCGAAATACGGTCGTACATTTGGTTGGCAAAGTTGTGACTGGAAGCTCGTAAAGTGTCTTTATGTAATTTAATCTCTTTATCTATCTGCTTATAATTTTGGTTAGTAGCTCGCAGGTAGCAGTTCTGATAATCGGCAGAAGAAGAAATCTTATTCTGATGCAGGCAAATGCAAATATCGTTGGAGAAAACACTATCCAGCGCGCTTTGGGCAGCACTCGCAAAAACAATAAATAATGTAAGTGCTAAAAAGAATGGTTTCATTAGGAGTATGCTAATAAATAAAAATCCCGCGCCTTGCAGCGCAGGATTTTTATTTGACCTATTTTTCGATGAACCTACTCTTTGACAAAATGTGTATTTACAATTTCGTCAAACATCTCTTCAGTAAGGGCTTTGTTTAAAAAACCACGCAAGGCCGGTTCCTGTTTAGCTCGCTCCCTATCGTTTGGGTTGTTGCTGGTAGTAAGCATAATAATAATGGTTTGGTGCTGCGGCTGGTGCGGCAGTTTTTGATATTCCTTTAAAAACTCCCAGCCACTCATGCCCGGCATATTAATATCGAGCAGAATAAGCGGGGGTACACCTGCCTGGTTAACCATAGCCTCTGATAAATAACCCAAAGCCTTTTCGGCAGATTGATATTTGACCACACTTTTAGCCAAACCGGTATCATTGATAGCCGTTTCATGAAAAAAGTTGTCGTGTTTGTTGTCGTCAATTAGCATTACACTTTCAAGCATACGATACGTCTTTTATATTTTTAGAAATAGTAAAACAGAAAATACTTCCTCCCTCATCGGCACTTTCAATCCATATTCTGCCTTTATGCAGCTCCACTATCTTTTTGCAATACGATAAACCAATACCATTGCCTTCATATTCATCGGTAGTGTGCAGGCGCTGAAACATCTGGAACACCTTTTCGCGATACTTTGCCGGTATACCTATGCCGTTATCCTTTAAGGAAAACAGCCATTCGTCTTCCAATTCTTTTACCGATAGCTCAATATGCGGCTTAAGGCTAGTATTGCGGAATTTAAGTCCGTTCGAAACCAAATTCTCTAACAACAGTCTTAACTCCTGCACCGAGCCAGAAACAACAGGCAATGGAGTGGTGGCTTTAATAACTGCAAAGGGCTGCTTAACTTCCTGCAGCACATCCTGCCAAACTGTATTCAACTCAACCGGTTGATACTCCCTCTTTCGCCCTAATAGGTGATAATGAAGTAAGCCATTAATGAGCGAACTCATGCGCTGGGTAGATTCGCTTATTCCCGCTAAATACTGCACACTTTTATCAGTAGCATTAGCATCTTTCTGCAACAGGCGAGTGTAGCTTTGAATGGTGCGTAAAGGCTCCTGCAAATCGTGCGAAGTAATGTAGGCAAACTGCTTTAACTCTTCGTTTTGTATAACCAGTTGCTGCATAGTTGCGGTGCGTTCATCGTCCAGCTTATTGAAGCGGTGACTCACAAAAACAACAATACCCAAACAGGTTAATATAAAGGAAAACAGCAGTAGCGTATTGCCAAAGTATTCGTTTACCCCTTCGAAACGCGAAAGTAAAACCTGCCCGAATCCTTCTGCCAGAATAGTCAAGATAAGAAGCGGAAATAACAGGCGCGCTAATTGGCTGCCGAGCTTATTTCCGAAAAAGATAGACGTTAGACCCGTTTCAGGTTCCACTATAGAAGCCGAAATAGATATTATGAACAACACAAAACAGGCCGGAATAGACATAATAGCAGTTGCATACAAATTATGCGCTGTGGTTACCTGATACAGGTAAGTAATAAGAATAAATGCACAAAAGAAACTTACTCCATTCAGCATTACCTTACCCGCCAGCTTCAGCTTTGGGTTCACCATCAATTGCAGCAACATGGCTACACCTACGACCACAAAACCTGCTGAAGCAAAAATGGCCATTCGTCCAGGGTGAGAACTTGTTCTGGTATCCTTTATAAATAACTCGTCAATGCCCAAGTTGATATTGAAAATATCCTGCGATACAGTAGCACCACTTAACAATACAGCAAAACCCGCCAATACACGAAGCGCGTTTTGCGCCACTGCACCAGTCAGAGTTATTAGCAAAAGTATTGCTCCAAAACATAAACCGCAGATAAGTCCGTTAAACTTGGCAGCCGGTGAAGTGGGTAAATGACCCTGTAAACCCGGTGTTTCAAACAGCCAACGCGATAGCCCTAATAGCGATAAACAAATTACAAAAACAGCTACAGTGCGTATAAACAAGGTCAATCCTGGGCGTAAACGTTTATCAGTTAATTTCATTTTATTACAAAGCCGATTTGAATTCCAAGAGGGAATGATAAATAGTAGTAAAGGAATGTAAACATAGGTTCCTGTTATGCTCTTTTAGCTTATACCCTTTACGCATACACTTTAATTTTGTTCTAATTTGAAGTGGGTTGTTGATAACATAATGAGAGAAACAGGGTAACCCTAAAATCAAAAAAGCCTACCGGTATACCAGTAGGCTTTTGATCGAAACATAATTGGTGGAGGATATCGGAGTCGAACCGATTACCTTCTACATGCCATGCAGACGCTCTAGCCAAATGAGCTAATCCCCCATTATTTTTAAAGAACAGGTTGCAAATGTATTTTTCAGAATCATTCTTTCAAATACTTTATCATTAAAGATGCAGCACGTTGCGAGGCTCCGGTTTCACCAAGCTTGGTTTTAAGTGAATCGTAACCGGCCAGTATTTTGTTTCTACCCTCATTGGTAAGGATATACTTCAATTCTTTCACCAGCAGTTCTTTGTTTACATCTGACTGAATCAACTCTTCAACAACTTTTTTTCCACATATCAGGTTTACGATGCAGATAAAGCCAATGCTTTTGTCAATAAGTGCGTTTATGATAAAATAAGAAATCCAGCTTCCTTTATAACAGATTACTTCCGGCACATTGTATAACGCTGTTTCAAGTGTAGCTGTCCCTGAAGTAACAATAGCTGCTTTAGATTGACTAAGCACTTCATAGGTTTTATCAAAAATCAACTCTACTTTCTTATCTCCTATAATATCCCTATAGAACTTCTCTCCTATGGAAGTCATACCGGTTACCACAAACCCGTAATCAGGAAACTCATCTATCACCTTTAAGTATTCAGGCAACAGATACAAAATCTCCTGTTTGCGGCTGCCTGGGACAATGGCAATTGTTTTCTGCTGTTCATTTCGCACTTCGTAATTCGTAATTCGTAATTCATCAAGCAGAGGGTGACCTACAAAATCAACTTCCACTCCGTTGTCTTCATAAAACTTCTTCTCAAAAGGAAAGATGACAAACATGCGGTCAACAAACTTCTTTACCTTTTTCACTCTACCCTTTTTCCATGCCCATAATTGAGGGGAGATATAGTAGAAGTTTTTAATTCTGTTCTTTTTCAAGAACTCAAACAAGCGAAAGTTAAACCCCGGATAATCAATTAGTATCACCACATCAGGTTTGTATTCCAGTATGTCTTTTTTGCAGAAAGAAATATTGCCAAGAATAGTAGGAAGATGTTTTACTACTTCAAAAAATCCCATAAACGCAAGGTCGCGAATGTGCTTAACCACCTTGCCACCGGCAGTCTGCATCTTATCACCACCCCAGGAACGAATGTCAGCATTGGGGTCTTGCAGTTTTAACTCTTTAATAAGATTTGAACCGTGTAAATCACCACTAGCTTCGCCTGCTATAATGTAATAGCGCATGGGTTAAAGTATTTCCTTAATAAGTATAGCCAATACAAAAAGCATAGTTACCAGCATAACTCCACGTGAAGCGTTGTTATAATCTTTCCTTACAAAAAAGAAAAACACAAACCCATTAAGCATACAACATAAACTTGAAATACGCATAAAAGCAGTTTTGCTTTGCAGCGAAACCAGAAACATATGCGGTGTAAAATTTTCGTGTTGATTATACTTTGCATTTAAAAAGGCTATGAGGAATACTCCAATTACACCAATAAATGGAGCAACAAGAGCAGGTAGAGCACCTACCCAAAATCTATCCCATTTGTAAAATGTAGGTGTAGGGTTTAAATACTTATCGAGCATGGTATTGGTTTAAAGATTGAATTCTTCCTTACTAACACCCGGTACAATTCCATCATCGCCAGAGGTGGATTTTAGATTCCAGTTCTCATTTATAAAAGGAATAACGTGGTGAGCAGTTAAATCGTGCTGAACGGGCACTACACTTACATATCCGTTTGCTAGAGCAAACTCATCGGTATCATGCCCCTGGTCGTAGTTTACAAACTTACCCGTAAGCCAGTAATACGGTTTGCCAAATGGGTCAATACGCTCTATATATTCTTCTTCCCATTTTGCCAGTGCCTGACGACCAATTTTCATCCCTTTAATTTTCCCCTGTGGAAGTTTAGGAACATTTACGTTCAATAAACTGTGTTTAGGTAATCCGTATTTAAGAATTTGTTCAGCAATCAGTTTTGCATAATAGGCCGATGCAGTAAAGTCTGCTTCTTCTCTATAATCGCAAAGCGAAAAACCAACCGATGGCGTTCCTTCTAAACTGGCTTCCATAGCCGCACTCATAGTTCCCGAATAAATAATGTTGATGCTGGAATTACTACCGTGATTAATACCACTCACGCATAAATCGGGTTTGCGGTGCAACACTTTATCTACGGCAAGCTTTACACAATCAACCGGTGTGCCGCTACATTTGTAGGCCTTTATGCCTTCAAAGAGATGCACCTCAGTCAAGCGCAAAGGTTTGCCAATACTTATAGCATGACCCATTCCAGATTGTGGTGAATCGGGTGCCACTACAACTACTTCGCCTAAATCTTTTACTGCCTCTACCAATGCTTTTATACCCTGAGAGGTAACGCCATCATCGTTTACTACTAATATCAAAGGTTTGCTCATGGCACGAAAATAAAATTTAGAAATTAGTGTGGATAGAATGACTTTCGACCTTTCTCTGTTTTCCTATTTTTGAACCATGCAGATTTTTCTAAAAAAGTTGACAGACAATTCATACTTGCTGCCTCTTGTTGTTGTAGCTATTTGCATTTGGCGAATTTTTGTTGCCCAGTTACCCGCCAATGCTGGCTTAGGTTGGGATGGAGTTCGCTACTATCAAATAACTGCCGATGGATTGGAGAGTAAAGTAATTGATTCGTATTTGATACTTCGCATATTTCCTTGCTTGTTTGTTCATGTTCTATTCAAGTTGGCAAGTATTGCTTTTACTCCAGCCAATGTTATTATGGGTTTTAAAATAATGAACACTGTTTTGATTGGGCTAAGTGCGTTAATGGTGAAAAGCGTTTTTAACCATTACAAACTCAATCCCGTTTCGCAAGTTACAGGTTTTGTTTTAGTTTTCTTAAACTACGGAGTTTTGTATTTCACCTTCTACTATCCAGTAATGACGGATGCTCCGGCTTTCTTTTTAAGCATTGCGTTGTTCTACTTTTTTATAAAAGGCGATTTGACCAACGTATTTCTTGTTGGCTTAATTGGTGCGTTTACCTTTCCTGTAATTTTTCCTATGGCGTTTGCGTTGTTGCTGTTTTCTAAAAAAGAAGTTGAGTTTGCTCCTGTAAATAAACTATTGCAATATGCTGTAGGTGCGGCTAGTGCTATATATTCTGTGGCTTTAGGCTGGTATTTGATATTTGTAAAGAATGAGATAACAGACTTTACTTATACTTTGCCTATTAACCATGCCATGCTGCCTGTCACATTTGGGGTTGTAGCTTTGCTGTTCTTTTTTATGCCAATAGTATTGTTCAACAAAACTTTTTTTCAGTTGCATTATTATCGTTCGCAGTTAAGCGGTGATAAAATTTTCGCTGCCATTGCCTTAGTCTTTCTTTTTGCAATTCTCCGTTTTTCGTTAGTAGTGAATGTTACTTCTGAATATGCCACGCTTTACCATCAATTGAAAGTAAATTTATTTTATGCTTTTCAATATCCGTTTATTACGGTGGTTAGCCACTTCAACTATTTTGGCTGTGTTATATTGCTTATGCTTTTATTTTGGAAGAATTTTTCGGCATTTATTTCTTCTTTCGGTTTAGGCGTTGCAGGCTCTGTGTTTGTTTGCTTGTTCGCATTTAGCATGAAACCTGAATCGCGTGCATTAATCTTTTTCTTTCCCTGGATGATGATATTAATGTCGCTTTACTTAGGCAAATCCAACTTCAATAAAGCATTTTACATGCTGATTTTTACGCTCAATTTTATCACTGCGAAACTTTGGCTATTTTTCGATTACAATATCGAAAAAGAACTGCTGCTAAAAGATGGCACTTTTGACTTTCCTAACCAATGGTTTATGATGCACCTGGGGATATGGATGAGCGAATATGTTTGGCTTTGGTTGTGTATAGTCGTTACTGTATCATTGCTGTTGTTTATTTTTAGCCTATACAAAATTGAATTCGGCAAAAAAGAAATACTGTTTTATAAAAAATATGAACCGTTAACTTATGAGTGAAAAAGAAAAAAACACAGAGCCATCGTTCAAGTTAAACTATGCTACGGCTATTTTGCTATTGGTTATTTTAATTCCGTTAGTGTATACCGTAGTAGTTAATTTGCAAAAACCCGAACCGGTAGCACAAGTAACACCTGCTGAAACTGTTGTTGCACCTCCTGTAAATCCAGCATCAGTTATTGAAGCTGCTTTGCAAAACGCAAATGCTAAACCGGGTTACGACTCTTATATCAACCTTGGCTTGGCATATTATAACGCTGCGCAATACGAACCGGCTATTAAGGCTTGGGAGAAGGCATTGGAGTATAACCCCAAAGGCGATTTAGCTTACAACAATATTGCGGCTGCTTATGGTGGCATGAAAAACTACGATGCCGAAATTGAAATTTGCAATCGCGCATTGGCTATTAATCCCAACTTCGATTTAGCAAGGCGCAATTTGGCATGGGCAACCGAAATGAAAAACAAAAAATAATTCCAGCAATGACCGATAGAATAAAACTTATTCTGTTTTCACTTTTGCTTTTTGCAGGTATAGTTTTTACCTATTCCAACCACTGGCATAACGATTTTCACTTTGATGATTCTCATGCCGTGCAGAACAACATTTACATACAAAGCCTGAAAAACATTCCGCTGTTCTTTCAGGATGTATCTACGTTCAGTTCGCTGCCGCGCAATGCTTCTTATCGCCCTATAGTTTCTACTACGCTGGCGGTAGATTATTATATGGGCAAGGGTTTGAATCCTGTTTATTTCCATCTTTCCACTTTCATCTTTTTTTTGTTGCAAGGAGTATTGATGTTCTTCTTCTTCCTAAAAATGCTGGATGCAGTTTCTTCTAACACATCCAACAAATTTATTTCAATGTTTGCGGTAGCCTTATACATGCTTCACCCAACAATGGCAGAAACCATCAACTACATCATTGCCCGCTCTGATAGTTTGTCTACCATGTTTGTAGTCATGGGTTTTGTGGTTTATCAATATTCTGAAACTGCCCGCAAATTCTATTTGTATTTAATACCTATATTAATTGGCAGCCTTGCCAAGCCTACGGCAATCATGTTTGCGCCCATGATAATGGTGTATCACATTTTGTTCGACCAAAAGAAAAGCCTTTTCGATTTTGCAAAAATGAAATGGAAAAATTTGTTCCTTATTGCGCTTCCTTCGTTGCTCCTTGCGTTAGGGATTTACTTCTACATTAAGCATAAAGAAGTATCGTGGGTCTCAGGCGGCTATTCATTCTTCCGTTACTTTATTACCCAGCCGTTTATTTTTGTTCATTACGTTTCACAGTTCTTCTTACCCACAAAATTAAGTGCCGATACAGATTGGGGGACCTTTGAAGCCATTACAGAACCCAAAGCTTTGATTGGTTTTATCTTCTTAGCAGGTTTAATTTTTGCCGTATTCTACCTTTCTAAGTTTCAAAAGTGGCGACCGGTATCGTTTGGGATAGCTTTCTTTTTACTGGCTTTAGTGCCTACCACCTTAGTGCCGCTGGCAGAAGTAATGAACGACCACCGCGTATTTTACCCGTAT
This sequence comes from Chitinophaga pinensis, assembly GCA_945867505.1. Taxonomy (GTDB): domain Bacteria; phylum Bacteroidota; class Bacteroidia; order Chitinophagales; family LD1; genus Bog-950. The sequence goes on along the minus strand of CAMBIM010000019.1, from coordinate 12,374 downwards.
GTAGGTTTAGTAATTGCTTTGGTATGGGCTTTGTATTTATTGCTTGAAGACTATTTAAAGCAAGTGGCGACACCGGTGCTTACGGCTGCTTTAGTTTTACTGTTATGCGGTTATGCTTATGGCACTCATCAACGCAACAAAGTGTGGCTTAGCGAAGAAACTTTATGGAAAGATGTGAGCGTTAAAAGCCCGAAGAATGGTCGCGGGTTGATGAACTACGGTTTGGTGTTTATGGGGCGCGGCTCTTACGATACAGCTGATTATTATTTTACCCGCGCCTTGGAATATTGCCCGCGCTATTCTTTGCTGCATGTAAACCTTGCCGTTTTGAAAAATGCAATGGGCGATAAGGTTTCTGCCGAAAACTATTTTAAAAACGGAATCACCTTCAGCACCGGTGAAGCAGGCAACTATTATTTCTACGCCCGTTTCTTAAAAGACAATGGCAGAAAAGACGAAGCCATTGATAACCTATATAAGTGCTTGCGCATTGTTGACGCGCGTATGGATGCGCGCTATATGCTTATTCCTTTGTTGTATCAACAAAAACGATTAGAAGAACTAAAAACAGTCTGCACCCGCACATTAGAACTTGTTCCCGGTGATGCTACTGCTTCTACTTATTTGCAAATGGCAAATAGCGGCAAATCGCAATTGCAGATAGAGGCAGAAGCCAGCGTAAACTACAAAACACCCGAGCAGTTTTTGAACTTGAGTTTAATGTATTACAACGCGGCAGATTACGAAGGCTGTATAGCTGCTGCACAAAAAGCAATTGCCCTTAAATCAGATTATGCCGAGGCATATAACAACATTTGCTCCGCTTATAACTCGCTGAACAAATTTGCAGAAGGCGCAAAAGCCTGCGAAGCGGCATTGCGCATTAAACCGGGCTATGCTTTAGCGCAAGGTAATTTAAACTGGGCGAAGAGCAATCTACTAAAGTAACATCAGCTTAAAAAAACACCTTGAACAATCAGAAAAAAGTAGCGGTAGTTATTCTTGGCTGGAACGGAAAGAAATTTTTGGAAGATTTTCTTCCATCGGTTATTCAACATACTTCACCAGAGCTTTGCGAAATAATTGTGACGGACAACTGTTCTACCGATGATTCGATCCAGTTTGTAAAAGCCAAGTACCCAAACATTCGCATTATACAAAACGCGCGCAATGGCGGATATGCCGGTGGTTATAACGATGCCTTGAAGTTTGTAGATGCAAAGTATTATGTATTGCTCAATCAAGATATTGAAGTAACCGAAAACTGGGTAGAGCGGGTAATAGAAGAAATGGAGCGCGATGAAAATATTGCTGCCGCCCAACCCAAACTGCGGGACTATTACAAACGCGATTACTTTGAATATGCTGGTGCAAGCGGTGGTTACTTAGATAGAAATAGTTATGCTTTTTGCCGTGGAAGAATTTTCAACACGCTGGAAAAAGACGAAGGCCAATACGATGATGTAAAGGAAATTTTTTGGGCAACAGGTGCCTGTTTGTTTGTGCGATCAGATGCATATTGGAAAGCCGGTGCGCTTGATGAAGACTTCTTTGCCCACCAAGAAGAAATTGATTTGTGCTGGAGAATGAAGAACATGGGCTATAAAATTATTGTAGTGCCTTCTTCAATTATTTACCACGTGGGTGGTGGAAGTTTACCGCAGGGCAATCCTCGTAAGACTTATTTAAACTTCCGTAATAACCTGATGATGATGTTCAAAAACCTTTCGTCATCATCTCTACTGTTTAAAATGCTTTGGCGTTTTGTCTTAGATGGTGTAGCGGCATGTCATAGCGTTTTTAAGAACGGAAACATTAACGATTTTCGAGCCATACTCAAAGCGCACTTTTCTTTCTATGTAGCTATTCCATCGCTAATAAAAAAGAGAAGACAAATACCTCATCCATCATCCGTTCATTTGACCGATGTAAATATTCTTGTTCAATATTTTTTGAAAGGAAAGAAAAAGTATAGCGATTTATAAAACAAGAAAGCCACCGCTAAACCATGGCTTTCTTCTTTTATGTCAACTTTGCAGAAAGTTGTAAAGATTACTTAATCAACTCACCGATTTTAGCATCCAGTGCAGCTCCACGAAGATTAGTAGCTACAATTTTACCATCTCGGTCAAGCAGGAATGCGGCAGGAATACCTTGCACACCATAAACTGCAGCAGCTTCGCAATTCCAGAATTTAAGGTCGCTTACTTGTGTTTCCCATGGCATACCCAATGCTTTAATTGAATTCACCCAGGCATCCTTTGTTTTGTCTAACGAAACACTGTAAACCGTAAAACCTTTGCTTTTATATTTTTCATAAGCAGCTACTACGTTTGGCATTTCCATACGGCAAGGTCCGCACCAACTTGCCCAAAAGTCAATCAACACTATCTGACCTTTTAGCGATGAAAGTTTAATGTTCTTTCCATTCGGATCCGGCAAATCAATTTCCGGTGCTTGTTTGCCCACGCTTACATCCTGCGCTTGTGCTCGTGGCTGATTTTGTTGTTTAGCCTGCTCTTCGTATTTCTTGTAAACCTCCCGAAACTCCTTAGTATATGAAGAAGTTGGTATTTCTTTTTCTAAACGTTGAACAACTGCTAAGTTCTCTTTAGGGAATTTATCTACCGGTCCGTTAGTTACATAAAACATAGCTACCAGCGGACTCTTTGCCGCTTTAGAGCTATCGCGAATCATGCTTTCAAACTTCATTGCTACTGCTTGCAGTTGCTGCTGAATATACATCATGGTATCTTGGGATACACCCATTTGACCATACATTTGGTATGCCTGATTCCAACCCTGCATATCGCGCTGCGCAGCACCTAACGATTTAAAAGCAGTTTGAAATTCATCGTTCTGATTGCCACCGGTAATCTTAAATGCTTCTTGTGCAGTTGGGTCAATCTCCACTTTAAACTGCGCAGGCTCTAACAAGAAAAGGAAAAAAGTTTTAGCATCTAATCTTAAGCGATAGAAACCGGCTTCTGAAACGCCTTGCAGTTTAAATCCGCCCTTATCATCAATAGCCGATGAGTCGACAGAAGTGATTGCTTGAAGTCCTAATTTTTCAAGAACGATTGTTTTGGCAACGTGGTTCTTCACAGTTCCCTGAATTGAATATTTGTCGCTACCGCCTGCCAAATTGCAAGAAGAAAAAAAGGTTAAAAGCAGAACGACACTTAATAGTTTACGCATTGTTGTTTGTTTATTGTTTATGATTCGAGTTTATCGGTTACTAATTTGTTGGTCAATTTAGGGTCTGCTTTGCCTTTGGATAGTTTCATTACTTCTCCTACAAATAAACCTAACAAACCTTTTTTGCCCGCGCGATATTCGTTAACTTTTTCGGGATATTTAGCAATTACTTCATCTATCAAGCCGGCAATCATTCCTTCATCGCTGCTTTGCAATAGGTTTAGTTCTTCGGCAATCTTCAATGGGTCTTTGCCCGTATCCACTAATACAGGAAATATTTGCGATGAAGCAACAGAGAAATTCGTTTTGCCTTCATCAATCAAATCAATCAACTTTGCAATGCTGCGTGGCGAAACTTTAAAATCTTTAATCGCTATTCCGCGTTCGTTTAAAGAATTCTTTACCGGTCCTAAAATCCAGTTTGAAGCTGCTTTGTAGTTTTTTGTTTCGGCAAGAAGAACGTTGAAATATTCTGCCATTTCCTTTTCATCGGTAATAATGCGCGCATCATATTCCGGCAATCCAAATTGCTCCATGTATTCTAACTTCAATTGATTAGGAAGCTTAGGCATGTGCGCCTTTACATTGGCAATGTATTCGTCCGTAACATAAACAGGGGGTAAATCAGGTTCAGGGAAATAGCGATAATCGTGTGCGTGCTCTTTGCTACGCTGAGAAAGCGTTACGCCTTTTACCGCATCAAAACCGCGCGTTTCCTGCACCATCTTCTCCCCTGCTTCCAACGCATCTATTTGACGGATAAATTCGAACTCAATAGCGCGCTTTACATTGCGCATACTGTTCATGTTCTTTACTTCGCTTCGCGGATTCAAAGCAGTCGCGCCCTTTAAGCGGACAGAAATATTCGCATCGCAACGCATAGAACCTTCTTCCATATTGCCATCGCAAATACCAAGATAGCGGACGAGTTTCTGAATTTCATTCAGATAAGCCATGGCTTCATCACCGCTTCTAACATCGGGTTCGCTAACTATTTCAATCAGTGGGACACCGGCACGGTTCAAATCAACCAAAGTAAAATACGGGTCAATATCATGGATTGACTTACCGGCATCTTCCTCTAAGTGAATTCGGGTGAGGTTAATTTTAGTCTTTACTCCATTTGTGTCTACCTCCACAAATCCACTGGTGCAAATAGGAGTCTTGTCCTGCGTAATTTGATAGCCCTTCGGCAAATCGGCATAGAAATAATTCTTTCGGGCAAATTGATTTTCGTAACGAATGTGACATTGCGTAGCCAAACCAATTTTAACAGCCGATTCAATTGCCGTTTCGTTGACCACCGGTAATGTTCCAGGATGTCCCAGCGACAACACACTAACATGAGTATTTGGCGAGCCGCCAAACTCTGCAGAATCACCGCAATACATTTTGCTATGCGTGGAAAGTTGCGCATGAACTTCCAAACCTACTACTACTTCGTATTTTGAATATTTATCGTCCGACATTTTTATGAAAACTTTTGCTTCAATTTCAAAATCAAATCTTCCACCTCGCTCATACTTCCTGCACTTGCCTGCACAAAATCTGCAGGGCCGCCACCTTTAATTGTTGGTGCAATTTCTTTCAGCAACAGAATACCGTTTATGTTTAATGATGGCGAAATACGAAGATGAACTACATTCTTTCCGTTGATAGATGAAGCCAGCAACAAGACAAAACCATCTTTCAAATCGTTAGTAAGTTGAATACCAAGTTTGCGCAATGCTTCAACCGAATTTAATTCAACCTTGGTTGATGCAAAGAATTTAACGGCACCAATGTTTTCAATTGAAGATGCGATTTGCTTTTTCAAATCAGCTACTGACTTATCTTCAAACTGCTGCAATTGCTTTTTCAATTCTTCATTCTCATTCTTCAAAGTATCAATACTCTTCAACGCATCTTTCGAATTGTTCAACGCTGCTTTTACATTCGCTAACTCGCTGATCGCTGAATTGGCTAATTCAATTGCCTTCTTCCCGGTAACGGCTTCAATTCTTCTAACACCTGATGCCACTGAACCTTCCGATGTAATTTTAAATAAACCAATTTGCCCGGTTGATTTTACATGCACACCACCGCATAACTCGCGGCTGAACTTTTCATCGAAAGTGATGATGCGGACAAACTCTCCATACTTTTCTCCGAACAAAGCTGTTGCTCCCAACTTCTTTGCTTCTTCAATATGCACATTGCGTCTTTCATCTAAAGCAATGTTCTCCATTATCTTCTCGTTCACTATCTGCTCTACCTTTGCAATTTCTTCATCGGTCATTTTGCTGAAATGCGAAAAATCGAAACGCAACGCATCGGCATTAACCAAAGAACCCTTTTGCTGAACGTGTGAACCGAGAACAATACGCAAAGCAGATTGCAGCAAGTGAGTTACCGAGTGATTCTTAATGGTATCGCTGCGCTTTACGGTATTTATTTTTGCGTGTGCAGGCGCATCAACTTTAGCAGGAAGTTTCTTTACAAAGTGAACAATCAAATCGTTTTCCTTTTTGGTATCCAACACATCTACTTTCTCTCCGCCAAAATCTAAGTAACCCGTATCGCCAACCTGTCCTCCGCTTTCGGCATAGAAAGGAGTTTTATCCAACACCACCTGAAACAGTTCTTTATCTTTTTGCTTTATACTGCGATACTTTACCACACGAGCATCGGCTTCGGTAAAATCGTAGCCAATGAAATCTGTCTTTACATCTTCACCTACACTTACCCAATCGCTTTGTTCTTTGGTGGCGTCTGCTTTTCCTCTTTGTTTTTGAGCAGCCATTTCCTTTTTGAACTGTTCTTCATCAACTGTCCAGCCTCTTTCAGAAGCAATCAGTTTGGTTAGATCAAGAGGGAAGCCGTATGTGTCAAATAACTCAAAAGCTGCTTTGCCATCAATACCCTCCAACGCGTCAATACGCTTAATTCCGTTTGCCAATGTTCTCAAAAAAGAAGTTTCTTCTTCCTTAATCACATTCGCCACAAAACTTTCCTGCGCTTTTAGTTCAGGGAATACATCAGCAAACTGATTAGCCAACATTGGAACCAACTCGCATAAAAACGGTTGCTCAAAACCTAAATAAGAATAGCCGTAACGAACCGCTCTGCGCAAAATTCTTCTTATCACATAACCGGCACCGGTGTTAGATGGAAGTTGTCCATCAGCAATCGTAAAAGAAATAGTGCGGATATGGTCAGCAATGACACGCAAAGCAATATCAGCTTTTTGAGTAGGTGTGGTAGTGCCAACGATTTTACCATCTGCTAATTCAGGTGCGGTGTATTGGTATGCAAAGCTGCTTTTGGCAGAAAGAAACTGAATTATCGGCTGAAAAATATCTGTATCGTAATTGCTGGTCTTCTTTTGTATGGCAACACACAACCGCTCAAAACCCATTCCTGTATCAACGTGTTGTGCGGCAAGTTTTACTAAACTCCCGTCAGCTTTGCGCTCAAATTCCATGAACACATTGTTCCAGATTTCAATTACCTGCGGATGTGATGCGTTTACTAAACTCTTTCCATCAATCGCTTTGCGTTCTTCATCGCTTCTTAAATCAATATGAATTTCAGAACACGGACCACATGGACCGGTGTCGCCCATTTCCCAAAAATTGTCTTTCTTATTTCCGTTGATGATTCTGCTTAGGTCAACATATTTCTTCCATTCATCATAAGCTTCCTGATCAAAAGCAAGATTCTCTTTTTTGTCGCCCTCAAATACGGTTACATACAATCTGTCTTTTTCTAAACCGTAAACTTTCGTCAGCAATTCCCAACTCCATTCAATCGCTTCCTTCTTAAAGTAATCGCCAAAGCTCCAGTTGCCTAGCATTTCGAACATGGTGTGGTGGTAAGTGTCAACACCCACTTCTTCCAAATCGTTGTGCTTGCCGCTTACTCGCAGACATTTTTGCGTATCGGCAACGCGTTTGTATTTAATAGGTTCGTTACCAAGGAAAATATTCTTGAACGGTGCCATACCGCTGTTAATGAACATGAGCGTTGGATCGTTCTTCACCAAAATAGGTGCGCTAGGAACAATATGGTGTCCTTTACTTTCAAAAAAATCTAAAAATGCCTTGCGTATTTCTGCCGATGTCATGCCTTCAATGCTCTAAATGAAAAATGATGATATTTTAGCTCCGATTAAGGAGTGGCGAAAATAAAAGAAAACGCCAAAGCCCCGACAGAGATGGCATTGCTAAAGAAAAAAGACCGGTTCGTTTTTAATACCCACACACTTGCTTACGAAAAAGCAGTGATTGGCTGGGGGACGCGCATTTTCCGTTTCATTGCATTCATGGTGGCAGCGTTGGTTTTTTCGCTAGGCATTTCTACCATTTATTACAAGTTTTTCGATTCACCAAAAGAGAAAGTGCTGAAAGCGGAGTTGAATGAAATGCAAGACCAATATTACATCTTGAATCAAGAAGTTGACCGATTGAGCAGTGTGTTAGATGGTTTGCGTTACCGCGATGGAAATATTTACCGGGTAATGTTTGAAGCCGACCCGATTGATAAAGACGTTTGGCAAGCCGGTTCGGGTGGTGTGAATAAGTATCGCTACTTGGAGAAGTTTGACAATGGCGATTTGATGAAAGATATTGCCACCAAAGTTGACCGTCTTAAAAAGCAAATGGTGATACAGAGTAAAAGCTATGATGATATTGCCGACCTGATTAAGAACAAAGAGAAGATGCTCATTTCTATTCCTTCGGTTCAACCTATTTTGAATAAGAAGTTAGAGCGCATGGCCTCGGGTTATGGCTGGCGTGTTGACCCGGTTTATAAAATTCAGAAGTTTCATGAAGGTATGGACTTTACCTGCTCGGTAGGAACAGAAGTGCATGTTACTGGCGATGGCGTGGTTGAGGCGGTCAACTTTTCGTTTAGAGGTTATGGTAATGAAATAGTGGTAAACCACGGTTATGGTTATCGGACACGCTACGCGCACTTATCTAAATTCAAAGTAAGGTCGGGACAAAAAGTTACGCGTGGCGAAGTAATTGGCAATACTGGCAACACCGGTAAGTCAACCGGACCGCATTTGCATTATGAGGTATTGAAAAACGGTAGTGCTGTAAATCCTGTTTACTTTTATTACAACGATTTGAAAGATGCTGATTTTGAAAAGATGTTAGAGATTTCGAATAACCCTGGACAAACGCTGGATTAATGGCTTGGAAAGAAAAAGAAATAGAAAAATTGTATTACCCCATTGGCGAGGTGGCAGAGATGTTGGATGTAAACGCGTCGCTGCTTCGCTATTGGGAGAATCAGTTTGATATTTTGAAGCCGAAAAAGAATGCTAAGGGCGACCGGTTCTTTACCAAAGAAGATATTGAAACGCTGAAGATAATCTATCACTTAGTCCGCGAAAAGGGCTATACCCTAGATGGTGCTAAAACACAGCTCAAATCGAAGTTTGAAGAAGAGAAAAAGAAGTTCCTTTTAATTGATAAGCTAAAGAAAGTGCGCGGCTTTTTGGTGGAGATGAAAGAACAACTCTAAGCCTCTTTTCCTATTATTGCCCATGCAACTTTTCATTCACTGGAACCCATCACCCGATTTTGTTTCTTTCGGCATATTCTCTATTAAATGGTATGGTATTTTTTGGGGGCTGTCGCTTATCTCCTGTTTTTTAATCGGCCGTTATATCTTCAAAAAACTTAACCGCGATGATGAGAAGATAACACTGGCTATTCAATACGTGTTTGTTGGCGGCTTGATTGGCGCGCGATTGGCACACATCCTTTTCTATCAACTCGATTTTTACCTGGCTAATCCTGCCGATATAATTGCCGTTTGGAAAGGCGGGCTTGCCAGCCATGGTGGTTTTGTAGGTGGTTTGGTGGGCTTATATCTTTTCTGTAAACGGAATAGTGAGTTTACCTTCTTCTGGATATTAGACATGGGAATGTTAATGGTTGTTATACTAGCTTCGCTCATTCGTTTTGGCAACTTGATGAACTCTGAACTATATGGAAAGGAAACAAATGTACCGTGGGCATTTATTTTTGTGCAGATAGATAATATTCCGCGCCATGCAGTCGTTTTGTATGAGAGCCTTGCTTACTTCTTTATTCAAATTATCATGTTAGTGCTGTTCAATAAATGTAAAGAATCGAAGCCGGGGCTTTATCTGGTTACGTTTCTTATCAGCGTTTTCAGCGTTCGCTTTTTGTTAGAGTTTTATAAAGAACCGGATGGCTTTATTCTTTTAAATACTATCAGCAAAACGCAGTTGTTGAATCTGCCTTTTATCATTACCGGAATTGTGCTTGCCTATTTTGTAATGAACAATAAACTTAGTTACAACAGTAATAACCAATAACTACTTACCACCGGCTGAATATGGCTAAATACAAAAAATGGTTAGGCGCAGGTTTGGGTTGGGTGGTAACCGGTAACCCGCTTGGTGGTTTGCTTGGTTTTATAGCCGGAAGCGTAGCCGAAAAACAAAGCACAGCCAACGATTCCACCAAAACACTTACCGATTTTGAAGTAAACCTGCTGGTACTTTCTTCTTACCTAATAAAGGTTGACGGTAAGGTTTCGCAGCAGGAAATAACATTCGTCAATAGGTTTATGAATACGCACTTTGATGAGAAGTTTTCTAACAAGCGTGCAGAAATTTTAAGCCATTGCCTGCAAAAAGAATACGATTTGAATGTAGTGTGCGAACAGTTGCGCATGTATACCAAACAAACTACACGATTGCAGGTAGTTCACTTTCTTTTCGATTTGGCTATAAGCGATGGCGAGTTAAGCGAGCGCGAAAACTATTTCATTTTTAAAGTATCGGGCTACCTGAATATAAATGATATTGACTTTAGAAGAATAAAGTCAGGACTATCACCAACAACATTTATTGAAACCGGTTCGGCTTATCAAATACTAGGCGTAGCCAAACAAGCCGACATCGCAGAAATAAGAACGGCTTACCGTAAGTTGGTTTTGCAATATCACCCTGATAGAAACAATCATTTAAGTGAAACAGAAAAAAAGAAACTCGCTCTTAAACTGCAACAGGTGAAAGAGGCTTATGAGAGAATAAAACAGGAAAGGAAAGCGAACTAAAACACATTAGCCTTTTCGCTAAGAATTCTTCGACTTCACTCAGACTGACATACCGGAACCTTTAACTAAATACTTTCAGGTCGTTTACTTTTTACCTATGAGAACTTCTGTTCTTCACCCAATTGCTTTTGGTGTTATTGTTTACGTTGCTACTGTTAGCACCACCAGCAAACTTTTTACCTCCACCGGTTTTCTTTCCGCCAAACACATGCCCGGCAACTAAAGCGGCAATTTCCATTTCATCATCGGCTTCGCTTTTTAAATATTCAGGTTTGTAGTTTTTGCCTACAAAGTTGGTATCGAACTTACCGGATACAAAATCTTGGTGTTCTAACACAAACTTGCCGAAGGCAAGGGTGTTCTTTACCCCTACAATTTTATAATCGTGAATGGCGCGTAGCAGTCTGTCAATGGCTTCGGCTCTGTCTTTACCATAGCCAACCAACTTCGCCAACAAAGGATCGTAATAAATAGGAATATCCATTCCTTCTTCATAACCATCATCTACTCTTACTCCCGGGCCTTCGGGCTTTTGGTATAGAATGAGCTTACCGATATCCGGTAAGAAATTATTCATAGGGTCTTCGGCATATACGCGAAGTTCTACTGCATGTCCGCGTATTTGTAAGTCTTCTTGTGCAAAGCTTAACTTCTCTCCTCTTGCAATTTTTATCTGCTCCTTCACCAAATCAACACCCGTTATCATTTCGGTAACGGGATGCTCTACCTGCAAACGCGTATTCATTTCCAGGAAATAGAAATTCAATTCTTCATCTACCAAAAACTCTACTGTTCCTGCACCTATGTAGGCGCAAGCTTTACCTACCTTAACAGCTGCTTCACCAATAGCTTTGCGCTTTTCTTCGTTTAAGCAACTGCTTGGTGCTTCTTCTAAAACCTTTTGATGTCTGCGCTGAATGGAACATTCGCGCTCGAAAAGATAAACGATGTTGCCATAATTATCACCTAAAATCTGCACCTCAATATGCTTAGGTGAGCCAACATATTTTTCAATAAACACACTACCATCGCCAAAGGCACTGATGGCTTCGCTTTGCGCGCGTTGCATTTGTTCTTCTAACTCATCGGATGAAGTTACCACGCGCATTCCTTTACCACCACCACCGGCACTTGCCTTTATTAATATCGGGTAACCTATTTTTTCGCCTAATAATTTTGCTTCTGCCACATCGGTAATAGCTCCTGCGCTGCCTGGCACCATAGGTATATCGAACTTCTTTACTGCATCTTTTGCTGCTAGTTTGCTTCCCATAATTTCGATTGCTTCGGGAGTTGGGCCTATGAAAGTGATTCCGTTTTCTTCTACCAACTTGGCAAAGGCAGCGTTCTCACTTAAGAAACCATAGCCGGGGTGAATGCCTTCTACACCCAACGCCTTAGCTACTTCTACAATTTTATCTCCTCTTAAATACGATTCTTTAGAAGATGCGGAGCCAATACAAACGGCTTCATCGGCATAGCGCACGTGCGGAGAGTTTCTATCGGCCTCGGAGTAAACGGCTACTGTTTTAATGCCCATTTCTCTTGCACTCTTCATTACCCGTAAAGCAATTTCACCGCGATTAGCTACTAAAATCTTTTTCATTCCACTTCGTTTATGTGATGTAGCAAACATGCAAAAATATTTCGGGTGCGTTCAATTCTTATCAGCGAAAGTTCCGTTTATGTGCTTCTGAAAATATAATCGCAACAATCTTAGGAAATGATTAACCGCACACATATTTTTAAACGCTTCAAATTACAATCATCCACCACAAAAAAATCAGTTTACAATCATGTATTTAGCGGGAACAGGCAAAGGAGATATTACAGCATTTAAGAAAGGTGCAGGTATGTTAGGCTATGGAATGCACTATAATACCATGGAAGAAATTGAAACACCGCTCGCTGCCCGTGCATTTATTTTTGTAGATAAAAACACGGTGCGTAAAATATGTTTTGTAAACTGCGAATTGGCGTTTATCACTATTGCTTTAAAGAAAGGTGTGTTGAAATACTTTGAGCATCATCATCCTGAATTGAATTACACGGAAGATAACTTGATGCTTACCGCACAGCACACGCACAGCGGA
>CAMBIM010000018.1 GCA_945867505.1 Chitinophaga pinensis | reverse complement strand
ATGCGTTCGGCCTGTTCGCGGAAAGGCAGAAACAGGTCTTTATCCAATCCCCAATCTAAAAAGCCACCTACATTGTTTACTTCTTTCACCAACAAATAAGCGGCTTCGCCCACTTGTGCCAGTGGGGTTAGGGTGGTAGCCACCGGGCGGTCTTCCGAATCTTTATAAACAAACACCTTCAGCATTTCGCCTTCTTTCATTTCGGGCGTTATGTATTTGTTAGGAAGAAGAACTTCCTCCGCAGCCTCTTCGGTTTGCGTTTCGGTAAGGTAAAAACCGTTATCGGTTCTTCTTGAAATTTGCAGGGTGTTGTATTGACCAATGTTAAGCATAGTGGCGCAAAGAAAAGATAATTTACAAGGCACAGGGAACTAAGCATGGTGAACAAGGAATCTAAAGTCTATTTTAGCCGCATGAAGATTCTACTGCTTGAAACATTCTTTACCGGTTCGCACAAAAAATGGGCAGAAGATTATAGACGGTTTAGCAACCATCAAATCGAAATTCTGTCGCTTAGTGGTCACCATTGGAAATGGCGGATGCACGGTGGCGCTGTTTCGCTGGCGCAGTTACAACCCAAAGCAATGCCCGACTTGATTTTGGCAACAGATATGATTGACCTGAATCTGTTTCTGTCGCTTACAAGAAAATGGTCACACCATATTCCTGTGGCTATTTACTTTCACGAGAACCAATTAAACTATCCCTGGAGCCCGACCGATCAGGATGTAAAGCTGAAGCGCGATAATCATTATGCCTTTATCAATTATGCTTCGGCATTAACGGCTGACCACGTGTTCTTCAACTCGCAATATCACCACGATACTTTTCTGAATGAACTACCTAAGTTCTTAAAAGCCTTTCCGGATTACAATAATTCAGAAACCGTTGAACAGATACGAAAGAAATCTTCGGTGCTTCCGCTGGCATTAGATTTAAAGAAGTTGGATGAACACAAACCCGCAGTAATTGAAAAGCCAAACCGGGCAGTTATACTTTGGAACCACCGGTGGGAATACGATAAAAACCCTGAACACTTTTTCAATTCGTTGTTTGAATTACAAGAACACGGTATTGATTTTCGTTTAGTGGTGTTGGGTGAAAGTTATGAGAAACAACCTGCCGTATTCGATATAGCCAAAGAAAAGTTAGCAGATAAGATTCTCCATTTTGGTTATGCCGAAACATTTGAAGAATACTGCAAATGGCTTTGGGTGTCCGATATACTTCCTGTTACTTCCACACAAGATTTTTTTGGAGGCAGTGTGGTAGAAGCCATGTATTGTAACGTTGTTCCTTTCCTGCCTAAACGTTTGGCTTACCCCGAGCATATTCCTTCGCAGTTTCATTCCACCTTCTTTTATGACGAAGAAGATTTTACAGCCAAGCTGCAACGCAGAATTATGGATGTAAAATATTTGCGCGTAATGGATACACAACAGTATGCGCGGAAATATGATTGGAGTAATTTGACCGATAAATATGATGCCGCAATGCAAAGTGTGTTAGCTTAACGGGCAGACAAATGCACTAATCTATCGGCAAAATCATTGATATAAATCATGCTTCCTCATTTGGCCGAACATTTTACATTCGCGCTTGTTTAGAATTAATCTAAATTAATTTTTCGATATAATATATAGCGTGAAAAACTTCTGTTACACCATTCTGTTCGTGCTTCTCTCCTCTTTGCTGTTTGCCGAAAACGGAGAGCAATCGCGCATTCTGGTGCACACGCTCAACTACATCAGCCACGATTATTTCTTTGCGGTAAAAGATGGTAAGGTAATCAGCAAGGATGAATATGAGGAGGAGCTTGAATTTGCCGAGGCATCGGTTAAGTATTACAAGCAATACAGTACAGGATGGAGCGATGAAGATTCAATTGCCATCGGTGTTTTAATTCACCGCTTAGATAGTTTGATAGAAAACCATGCCGACTTTAAATACGTTTCGGCTTTAGCCTCTGAAACCAAGAACAAAGTTATTACCGCTTCAGGTTTGCAGATTACTCCGGTTAAATACCCCAATCTTCAAAACGGTAAAATCATTTTTAGAACGGAATGTGCCAAGTGCCACGGCAACAATGGTTATGGTGATGGACCGGAAGGAAAGGACTTAAACCCCGAGCCGAGAAACTTTCAGGATAACGAGCGAATGAAAACCATTTCGCCATTTACAGCCTACAACACCATTCGTTTAGGTATAGAGGGCACAGGTATGAAATCGCACCCCACCTTAGATGATGAACAGGTGTGGGATGTAGCGTTTTATGTGGTGTCTTTGCGCTATCAGCCACAACACAATAATCCGGCTTTGCAGGAGGAAGACACTAAGAAATTTTTAGAATCCATCAGTTTAGAAAGTATTGCCGGCACCAGCGATGAAGAGTTTGTCAGTTCGCTTCATTTAACCGATACCTTTTCTTTAGCGGCCATCCGCTTAAACCAACCCGTTAAGGACGAAAGCGAGTTCATCAATACATCATTGAAGTATTTGGATGGTGCTATGGAGCTTTATTTAGAAGGCAAACACGAGGAAGCTTCACAGTTGGCAGCTCTTTCTTACTTAGAGGGAATTGAACCCATCGAAAATCAATTAAAAGCCACGGATCCTGATTTGATGGAGAAGTTGGAAGAGCAAATGCAACAGTTGCGTAAGTTAATGGAAGACAAACATCCGGCTATCGAGGTAAAGGATTCTATCAAGTCGGTGCGGGCAACCATAGTAAACATCAATGAAGTATTAAACAAAAAGAATTTTTCGTTTTGGCTGGCGTTTCTGTTAGCCGCTTCAGTTTTGCTTCGCGAAGGATTAGAGGCATTCCTGGTTATCATGGTTATACTTTCTGTAGTAAAAGCCACTGATATGAACACCAAAAAACTTTGGGTGCATAGTGGTTGGATAGCTGCTGTATTTCTGGGTATAGCCCTTTGGATGTTTGGAGGAACCTTATTGAAAGAACAATTGCAACATGTGGAGTTGATTGAAGGGGTGGTGTCTGTTATAGCAGTTTTGATGTTGCTGTACGTAGGCTTTTGGCTGCATGGCAAAAGTGAAATAGGTAAATGGAAAGATTATGTAAACAACATGATGAAGAATGTGGTAAGCAGCCAAAGTGTATTGGGTCTTGCTGCGCTTTCGTTCTTTGTGGTGTTCCGCGAGGTATTTGAATCGGTGTTGTTTCTTTCTGCCTTAAACATAGAATCGAGCGAAAAACAAAGCAATGCCATTTTGCTGGGAGTAATTGCCGCTTTTGTAGTGGTAATTGTATTGGCGTGGCTGGTTATAAAATTCTCTACCAAACTTCCTATTCCTAAACTTTTCAAAATCTCATCGTTTGTAATGGGCGCATTGGCGGTAGTTTTAACCGGTAAAGGCATTCATTCTTTCCAGGTATTAAACTACATACCGGTTCATGCGCTATCAATACCCCGCGTTGAATTATTAGGAATCTTCCCAACTATTGAGACCTGCGCAACACAAGTGCTTGTGCTAATGGTTGTGGTGTTGGTTTGGAATATAACTGCTGGTGGTAAAAAGAGTTAGTTCCGCTCACAGATATTTTTGAAGTCGCAGAATTTACAGCGTTCCTCATCGACTGTTTTTATAAATGGCATTTCAGGGTTCAACATTTCTGCTAAAACAGCTTTCAGCTTCTCTTCAAAGCGTTGAATAGTTTCAGCATGCAATACATCGTTTGTCTTATCGATTCGCACAGTATCTAAACTCTTCTTGCTTTCGCGCAACCAATAAATACCTGAGCGAATGGGAACGTCTCTCCCCTGCATGCGGTTATACAACCAAGCATAAACCATTAGTTGCACGGGTTTAGAATACTTGGGGTCAGTAGTAAGTTCTTCCCAGGTTTCTTCATTTAAAATCGGAATAGTTGAATACTTCGAAGTTTTATAATCAGCAACCTGAATAATACCGCCAACGCATTCAATCCTGTCAACACGACCCGCTACTTTTATCTGTTTCCCGTTAATAGCAATAATGTATTCCAACTTCCCTTCCAGTAATTCAATTCGCAAGTCTTCTCCGGCATTGTTCAATTGCTGAATGTTATTCCTTTCATGCTTCAGATACTCCTCAGTAAGTTTCACACAAACTTTATACAGCAAAAGATTCTTTCCACTGCTCAAACTTTCATTATCAAAACGCTTGGCTAAATGTTCGCGTATTAAATCTTCTATCCGATGCTTGTTCTTCAATTGCGATTCAATAAAATCATCCGTTACTATCGCCCCAACCTTCTCTTCATAAATCTTCTCCAACGCGTGATGCACTGCCGAACCTATGGTGGCGGCTTCCATGTTTTCTTCCATGTCCTCTTCCTCACGTAAACCGGCTATGTAACGGAAGTAGTATTGCAGCGAACAATTGATATACGTATTCAAAGCAGAGGGAGAAAGGCCGGATGTGGTTAAAATATCTTCCAGCTTTTGAAGAATGTTCTCATTCTTCTGAATCACGATTTCCTTTTCTGTCACTCCTGCGGGAGGATCAATAGCGAAAATCATATCCTGAATTTCTGCCAGTGGGTTTACAGGTTGCAATTCCTGTTGTAATTGAAGAATGAATCTGCTCTTCTCGCCTCCTCCTAACTCATCTGGCTCGGTGTTATAGAGGATAAAAACATTCTCTGCCTGATGAAACAAGCGATAGAATAGATAAGCAGTTACCGCATCGCGTTCTTTGTGTGTAGTCAAAAACTCGCTGCGCATTTCGTAAGGAATATACGAGCGCATATTCTTACCCGAAGGCAGAATACCTTCGTTAGCGGATAGAAAGATTACGTTCTTAAAATCGAGCGAACGGGTTTCCTGCAATCCCATTATTTGTAAACCCTGCACCGGGTCACCTTCAAGTGGCACACGGGTATTTCTAAAATCTTCTTTCAATAAAGCGATGTAGGTTTTAATAGTGATGCTATCTCCACCACTGAAAACACTTTGCGTATTGTTGATGATGTTCAGCAAGCGGAAAGTAATTTCTGTTTCGGCAGCCAGTGCAGAGTTGCCACCCCGTGCCCGTTTTATTAATTTATCAAACAACCCATTAACGATTAAAGAAAGATACTGCGCATAGAGTTGGGTATCATCTCCTTCAAACAGAATTGAATTTATTTTCACTTCAAATGCTTTCTCCAATTCTTCATACCGAATTAAAATCCTGTTATGTGATTTCATCGTTTCAACAAAGTGTTCAGTCTTGAGACTGCCAAAGAGCAAGCGGAAGTAATTGTGCTGAAGCAAATCGAAAACGTCCTTATAGTAAAAACGCTGTGTTCTGTTCTTTGAATGATACTTCTGTGAGTTATGAAAAAGTCGAAAAAGAATATCTAAGAACGTTGCGGGGTTGCTTCCTTCAATAGTTAAGCCCATCGTAATATTCAGCGCGGTGATGTTGGAAGGGATATTGGCAATCAACGGACTCAATAGCTTTTCATCAGGAACAACAATCACTGTTTCAAGAGCGTTGAATTCATTTACCTGCAATTGGTTTTGCAGTATATCAGCCACTACTTTTACCTGACCGACATTCTTTGCCGCACCAATTATCTGAATCTTCTTCTTTGTAGTGCTGATGCCATCGGTAAAAACCTTATCACCGGTTCGAAACTTTGATATGTATTGACGAAAGAACAAACCTGCCTCTTTCATTTCATCTCGCACATAGTAATTGTCGGCATCCCAAATTACTTCTGCATTAGTGGTGGCTATTAAATGAGAGATAACTACTTCATCCGTTTTGTTCAATCCGCTAAATCCGACCAAATACACCGCAGTTGTATTTTCAATACGAATATCTTTAAGATTCTCTGCCACGTGCCGAAGAATCATTCCTCGATACGCTTTCTTACCGGCAAACAATTTCTTGCGTAGCAGATGATACATTTTACCAAAGTCTTCCCAGAACTTGCGATACTCCAGTTTGTATTCTGTTGGCACTTCACCCGGTTCGTAGGTTTTCATGCTTTGCAGCATCTCTAAATTTTTGAAGAAGGACTTTGCATTAGCCATCTGCAAATCGAGTTCATCAAAATCCTGCAGAAGCACATTGGCTGTGCCTATAAAATCATCTAAAGCAAGCGTGCCGCTAATTTGCTTATGGCAGGCATAAAGTTCAGACACCAGTTCAATACTGTCAGCTATTACCAAATCACTTTGTGCCAGCATCCAGTTTTGGAGAGTTGACATTTCAGGAGCAAATACAGCTTGCTGTGCTTGTCTTTTCAACTCATTTCTAAAGTAGGTGCAGGAACGCTGATTAGGCATAAGCACTAACACATCGCTTAGGTTATTGCCATGTTTTGCTAAAATTTGCGCTGCTGTTCTTTCTAAAAACTTCTTCATGCTACCACCTCCTTGTTTTGTTCAGCAGTATAGAAAAGTATTTTCTCGCGCACAGTAACTCCCGCTTCTTCCAGCCATTTAGCATAATCCTTCAATTGCTGCTGATGTTCGGGTTTACGCTTACCGGTTTTGTAATCGAGAATAAAAGCTTCGCCATCTTTCAGAATCACTCTATCCGGTATCCTTGTTTTCTCATTTTGCTTTAGCAAAGGTCTTTCTGTAATTACCTTTACCTCTCTTTTAAAGAACGCGTTTATCTCCTTGTGATAAATCACCTCCTTCAACTTCGCTTGCAATTCATTTTTCTCTTCCTCGTTCACCAAACCTTCTGCTTTCATTCTATTCAACACCACTTCTTCATCTCCTTCATACTTCACCTGTTTGATTGCTTCGTGTAAAAGATTACCGGCATCTATCTTACCCGTAGCGGCATCACTCCAAAGTAAGTCTGCTTTCATTTTCACCTTAATGGCAGAGGCCAAAAGATTAGCCGACTGCGTTGCCTCTTTCTTATACAATTCAAACTTCTGCTTCTCTCCCTTCTTCGAAATCTTCTTTTCAAAATTCTGCACACCAAAAAAGTATTGCTGAAAGCCTTCCCATTGTTGTTGTTTTTTTAAGAAGGCAATCAGCAAAGCAGTTACTGAATTATTCTCCTCCGGTTCTTTATCTAACTCCTCCGACAAAATGTAGAGTGCATCTTCCGGTCTTGTTGTTCCTACATAAAGCAGATTGAGCAAATCGAGGAATGATTGTTCATCTTCTTTTTCATACAAAGAAGAGAACTCCGTTTGCAGCATTTGCTTGTTGCGTGGCAGTAATCCGATATTCAATTGAGGCAAATACGGTTTATTAAGAGGCACCCAAAAGAAGTTTTTAGTCAACTTCTTTTCCTCCACCGCATCTGCCAATATCACTATCGGAAACTGCAAGCCCTTTGATTTATGAATAGTCATAATGCGCACGGCATCTAAACTTTCAGGGTAGATGATACTCTTCTTGTGCTTTACGCCATCCCACCAAACAAGGAAATCGCCAATGGAGTTTCCATAGCGCGAAGTGTAGAGAAGAATTTCATCCAAAAAGAATTGCAGGAAAGGGTCGTCATCGTTCAGATTAAAAACACGAATGAGTTGCTGCGTTAAATCAGCCAGGCGACCGGTAGACAATTCTGTTGAATCGAATTCTATTTGCGTTTGTACTCTAAAAGTATTTTCAAACTCGTTGGATGAAGTGCCAAAGTTTATCTGCTCAAACTGCGCGGTTCTATTGTGCAGCAATTGCGCGTAATAGAATATTTCAGCACGGGCAATGTGGTTGTCTTTCCTGTTCAGGTAATTAAACACTGCCAACAGCAACTGCACTTTCTGCGATTGATTGATGAGCAAACTCTCGGGTGAAATAACCCGGATATTTTTCTGCACTAAGTAAGAAGCAATTTCGCTGGCGTTGTTGTTGCTTCTGGTAAGTATGGCTACATCTCTCCAACTATAACCGCGCAGTAAAACATCATTTATGATTTCTTCTACCCGAGCACAACGAGCTTCGTTAAGCGTTTGCGCTGCTTCTTCATCAGCTTTCAAAAATTCAATGCTGACAAAACCACCGCTCTTATCTTTTCCCTGCTGCTGAAAATAATCTTCGTAAATCTTTTTGTTCTTTAGCTCGGACAGGTCGAGCATTTCTTTATAAAAAGCGTTGTTGAAGTCGATTACCTCTTTGGTGCTACGGTAATTGCTTTCCAGCACTTCCACTTCTGCTCCGTAATTGTTCACTGCCACTTCGCGCTGCTTCAGCAATTCATCTTCATCGCTTCCATACACCTGAGGCAACACGGAGAACTGCTCTACTTCTCCTCCGCGAAAGCGGTAGATAGCCTGTTTACCATCGCCAACAATTAAACTGTCTTCGTTTTTGAATTGCGAGTTTTCGATGAGCGGCAACAGATTGCGCCATTGAATCACCGAAGTATCCTGAAACTCATCAATCAGAATGTTGTCATACTTCTCTCCTATCCGTTCGTAGATAACGGGAGCATCCTGCTCTTTTACAATTTCGAAAACCTTGTGGTGAAAGTCGCCTATGTGCAGAATGTTGTTGTCCTTCTTTATTTCTTCCAACAGCTTTTGCAAATCGGCAAGAAGGATAAAGGAGTAGAAATTTTTCAGCAACAAATCGGCAAGGTTATAGTCTTTGCCTTCGTTTTGAAAGAGCGAAACTATTCGCTGATACGATTGCCGGAGTTGTTCTTTCAATCCCTCATCCAATGCATCTTTCTTTCCCCAATTGTTTTCTTCCAGACAAGCTTTTACATACGTATTACCTGTTATATCTTTGGGAAATGCTTCATCGGCAAATTTGTTGAAGTAACCAAACACGCCTTTTGTTCCCTGATAGAAATCTTTTGCGGTTAGTCCGTTATCGAGGATTAGTTGAAAGGCTTTCTTTCCTTCTCCATAAACCTTTTGCTCAAACAATTTCATCTGCGCATGTAAAGCAGATTTAGCTTCGCGCATTTTATCAAACTCCACCAGACTTAGTTGCTTGATGTAAGGCATAGCTTCATCTACAAACAACTCTTTTCCCAGCTTCTGAATTTCAAAATCAATGTTCCAGCTTTTGCCGTCTTCAATCTTTGTTTCGGCAAACTCCAGCACGGCTTGGGTAATCTGCGCATCACTTTCGTTAAGTCGGTCAAGTAGTAAATCAACAGCATCGTGCAATAACTTGCCGCTGTCCATTTCTATTTCAAAACTCATACTTAAACGAAGGTCGTGCGCAAAGGAACGGACAATGCGATGCACAAAACTATCAATGGTGCTTACCGAAATATCAGAATAGTTATGCAGCATATTACGGAGGATTAGTCCTGCATCCTGCTTTAACTGTTCTTCGGTTTTATTGGTAAGCTGACAAAGTTCTGTCTTGAGTCGATTATAGTCTTCCTCGCCTTTACTGATTCCTTCCAATGCTTCGAGGATTCGGCTTTTCATCTCTGCCGCTGCCTTGTTGGTAAAGGTAATGGCAAGGATGTTCTTATACTTGGTGGTGCTTGCAAAAGCCAACCGTAAATACTCTTTTACAAGCGTATAAGTTTTACCACTACCGGCTGATGATTTGTAAATGCGAAGCATGATTGCAAAATAAGAATTAGGAACACAAATAAAGGTGGAGTGAACGCAATGTATCTGCGTGCAGTAAACTTGTTCTTACGTTTGCCTTAGGTAGTAGGTCTATAGATAACGTTGCCAACGGTGCGGGCAAATTCTTTCTTCTGCTCAATAAGAAGTTTGTGCAGTTTCATCAGCTTCATTAATTCGGTTTCGTCTTTCGAATCTTTAATGCGCTGTTCTATTTTCTTGAGCTCCGAAATATTCTTGAACTGCTTAAAGCGCATAATGCTGGAAGCAATATCTTTTACGAAAACATCGCGCTTGGTAGGCACCACTATCTTCAGTTTGTTTAGCCAGTTCTCGCTTAATGAATACGGCTGCGCTAAAATACCGATGGCAATGTTGGTTACCTGCAAATCATCGTTAGCACTAAAAAATTTCTCATCATGCACATTGCCTTGAGCGAATTCGTGTTTAATGAGTTCGTAAAGAATTTTGTATTCCGAGGTTTCAATGTTCAGCCCGTCCAGTTCTTCTAACACATAATGCGTTACTGATGTTTCGGCTTCGCCCTCTCCTATCTTCCATGAACCGAACTCAATTAAAATGCGCACAATATCGCGCTCTAAAATGTGCAGGTTAGAGGTGGCTTCATTGAACTGTTCCTGATGTATGTTCTGCGGAAGTTCGCTGTGCTTCTTCTCGTCCTGCGCTTCGCGCCTTTCTTCTTCCTGCGTTAAGTCCTTAGCTTTCTTTCTGCGAATCTTGTTTACCTCAGTAACCAAAATCTGTTCGTTCATATCGAACAACTGGCTGCACTCCTTTACATACACCGACCGGTGAATGGTATCAGGAATTTTGGCAATGCTTTCAATAATATCGCGAATGAGTTCCGACTTTTTAATAGGGTCGTTCTTGGCCTCCGCAGCATACAACGATGCTTTAAAAAGAATAACATCCTTGCGGTTCTCTTTTATAAACTGACTGAATCCATCAGCCCCTACCTTCTTTACATACGAATCGGGGTCCTCGCTTGGGGGCAACACCACCACGCGCACATTCATGCCTTCTTCCAAAATCAAATCGGTTCCGCGCAATGCCGCTTTTATTCCTGCAGCATCACCATCGTAAAGCATGGTAATGTTTGGGGTAATCCGTTTAATCAAACGAATCTGGTCGATAGTTAACGAAGTGCCCGAAGAAGCCACCGCGTTTTCCATACCCGATTGATGCATCGAGATAACATCCGTATAACCTTCCACCATCAGGCACTCATCCTTCTTACGAATGTCGTTCTTGGCAAAGTAACCCCCATAAAGCAGCTTGCTTTTAAGGTAAACCTCGCTCTCCGGTGTGTTTACATACTTCGGTGCTTTTTCATCCTTCACCATTATACGTCCGCCAAAGCCCACCACCTTGCCGGTCATGTTATGGATAGGGAACATCACCCGGTTACGGAAAAAATCTATCGTGCTGTTTTCTTTAGGCGAAGTAAGCCCTGCCTTCTTCAACACCTCTAACTGAAAACCTTCTTTCAGCGCGTGTTTGGTAAACACATCATAACCCTCGGGCGCAAAACCCAATTGAAACTTCTCGATGGTATGATTCAAAAATCCGCGCTCTTTAAAATACGCCAAACCAATTTTGCCGATTTCGCTGTGCGTCATGTAATCGGTGTAGAACTTCTGCGCAAAAGCATTGGCAATATGTATGCTCTCAACTAAGTTATGTTTCTCAACTTCCTTCTGCTTGGCTTCGTCAGATATGTTCTCTTCTTCAATTTCAATATTGTATTTCTTAGCCAGATAGCGCAACGCATCCGGGTAACTCATCTGCTGACTATCGGTAAGGAAAGAAATTGGTCCACCGGCTTTGCCGCAACCAAAACACTTGTAAATGTTCTTAGCGGGGCTTACGGTAAACGAGGGAGTCTTTTCGTTATGAAAAGGACAATTGCCCATCAAATTTGCTCCGCGCTTTTTAAGCGTAACAAACTCGCCCACCACGTCTTCTACGCGGGCTTCATCATTTATTTTTTGTATGGTGGCTTTAGAAATCATGAATTCGGGGTGCCGAAAATACGAGAAATTATGGAAGGCAGTTCTTCACAAACAGAATCACAGAAGCGTTTTATACATTCGTAAAAAATACCTGTGACGTACCACGATACTTTAAAATATCTCCTCGAACAACTGCCCATGTTTCAGCGCGTGGGTGCGGCTGCTTACCGCAACGATTTAACCAACATCACTAAGTTGTGCAACATCCTCGGCAATCCGCAAAAAGATTTAAAGTGTGTGCATGTGGCGGGCACCAACGGCAAAGGTTCGGTTACGCATATTATTGCTTCGGTGCTGCAAGAAGCAGGTTACACGGTGGGCGTGTTTGTTTCGCCACATTATAAAGATTACCGCGAGCGGATTAAGATAAACGGCAAGCTCATCAGTAAAAAGTTTGTTACCGGTTTTGTAGAGGAGAACAAAGAGAAATTCAAAAGCATCAACGCGTCTTTTTTTGAAATAAGCACCGCTATGGCGTTTGAGTATTTTAAACAAAAGCAGGTGGACTATGCCATAATAGAAGTGGGCATGGGTGGCAGGTTAGACTCTACTAATATCATTACGCCCATCCTTTCGGTTATCACTAACATCAGTTTAGATCATCAGCAGTTTTTAGGTAATACCCTGGCCAAAATTGCTGCTGAAAAAGCGGGCATTATTAAAAATAATGTACCGGTAGTAATTGGCGAAACACAGAAACAAACCAAACCTATGTTCCTGAAAAAAGCAAAAGCCACCGGTTCTAAAATTTTGTTTGCTGATCAAGAAGACACTTCCCCTGCTTTTAAAACAGATTTGAAAGGAGATTTTCAACAAAAAAATCTTGCAACCGCTTTTACAGCCTTGTTTCTTTTAAAACAGACAGGAACTAAAATAAAGCTTACCTATTTCGCCAAAGGTTTTTTAAAGGTAGCAAAGAACACTTCCTTTATGGGAAGATGGATGGTCATGAATAAAAAGCCGCTCACCATTTTTGATAGTGCGCATAATCAGGGTGGCTTACAGGAACTGAAACAGGAAATAGAAAATACCAAATACAAAAACCTGCACTTTGTGTATGGCACCGTGGCCGATAAAGATATATCGCCCGTGTTATCTCTTCTACCCAAAAACGCCAATTACTATTTCTGCAAAGCCGATATTCCTCGCGGCCTGGATGCTAAAGGACTAAAACAGCAAGCAGCAAAACATAAATTGAAGGGAGAAGCATACCCATCGGTAAAAGATGCATTTCGCGCTGCCAGGTCAAATGCCGGCAAGAAAGACATGGTGCTGGTATCGGGCAGTGTGTTTGTAGTGGCAGAGCTGCTTTAACGTCTTCTCCCTACTTATTAGGTTTAAATGAATACTTCTTACAAGTAATAACTTTTAAACAAAAACTGTTACCGGTTTGTATCGTATATGAGATACAAAAACTGAATTTGTGATAACAGCGCTCAAAAATTTATGGACTGAACTGGTAACCACGGGTATAAACGAAAGCGTACCTAAAGGCGAGGAACGTTATATCCGTTTTACCAATGTAGAGGCCCTGCTGACTATGTTTGGTGTGTTCGTGTATGTGTGTTATTCGTTCTACGCAGGCTACTTTCTGTTGGGCGCCTTACAGGGCGTTGATGTGCTTTTAGGAATCTCTGTTCTGGTGCTTAACTACAAGCAGCATCACAAGGCGGCAAGGGTATCTTTTTTATTGCTTCTTAACTCTATCATTCTTATTGATGCCAGCTTTATTGGTCACCACAGCGGCATTCATATGTTTTACTACATCAGTTACACTATTCCGTTCCTGTTGTTTAATGTGCGCGATTACAAATACATTATTGGTGGCGTGCTGCTTGCCGTGGCGGGGTTTAATCTTTACCCTACGGTGTATCCATACTTTACAGCTTATAATGTAGATGTAGCTACGCAACTCAATATCTATAAAATAAATACCTGGGTAATATTTGTGCTGTTTGGTTTAGCAGTTTACATTTTGGCTTACTACAACTTTATAACCGAAACCAAACTGGCGGACTTCAACAAGAAACTACAGGATCAGGCAGATGAACTGGAATTGGCCAACCGCAAATTGCAGGAACAAAAATATGCCCTGGCTACAGCTTATCAAACATCGGAAACGCAAGCCAAAGAACTAAAGCGCAGCAATGAAGATTTGGAGCAGTTCGGGTACATTATTTCGCACGATTTAAAAGCACCGGTGCGCAACATCAGCAGCTTTATGAATCTGTTAGCCAAACAGTTTAAGGAAGATGCACCGGCAAGCACTAAAGAGTTTGTAGCTATGTCTAAGCTAAGTGCTGACCGGTTAATAAAACAGATAGACGATATGCTTTCGTATTGTCGCGTTGACCGTAACCTTCCTCCAACCGCACCGGTTGATTTAAACCACATGGTAAAAACCATTCAGATGGAACTGAATGAGAAGATAAAAGAGAAGAATGCCGCAATTATTGTAGAAAGAGAATTACCGGTACTTACAGATTTGCACAGCAGCATGATGCACCATGTGTTTCAAAACTTAATTGCCAATGCTGTTAAGTTCAATAAAACTGAAAAGCCCGAAGTAAGAATCAATTACAAAGAAGAAAACGGAGTGTTTACCTTCAGCGTAGCCGATAACGGAATTGGAATTGATGCGGCTTACAAAAGCAAACTCTTCCAGATGTTTAAACGCCTGCATACTGCCGACCAGTTTGAAGGAACGGGCATTGGCTTAGCCGTTTGCAAAAAGATAATCAACTTCTACCATGGCGAAATATGGTTTGAAGGCGAACTAGGCAAGGGAACTACTTTCTACTTCACCTTAAACAAACCGGTGTTTAATGCCGATGCGGCAAAAGTTGAAATGGCTGTTCGCGAATCAATATTGAAGGCCGCATAAACTTCAAATTATCTTTTCTTAACTATTTCTGTTCTCTTAGCATACGGTTAAAGCACTGTAAGCGTTAAATTGGTACGGGCTTTGGCATATACCGCAAAACAGAAGTTATGAAACCCTTTCTTGCATTCATTTTTTTGAGTTTAACGCAATTAGTTGCTGCTCAAAACAAAAAAATATATGTTGGCTCTTCAGCTAAAACAGTTAAGGAAGATACAGCGGTGCATTACTTATACGATGCCGGTAACCTGCCTATGGCGGATTCTGTTATTACCATCAACCTGCGCGATGTAAATATTGTTGCCTTTAAAACAGCAGAAGAATGGATGATGTATTACAAATACAAAAGCCGTATTCAAAAGGTAATGCCGTATGTAAAAATTGCCAATCAGTTGTATGCCGAACTGAAAGAGGAAAAAGAGCACGATAAGAGGCGTGAATACCGCCACTACCGTAAAGATGTAGAGAAAGAAATGCGCACCAAGTTCGAGAAAGAACTGAAAGATTTAACTACCGGTCAGGGAGAAATGCTGTTTAAGTTGCTTAACCGCGAAACCGGTAACAATGCTTACTATATTATTAAAGAAATTAAAGGCAGCCCAACTGCCTGGTTCTATCAGTTAGTTGGCAAGCACTTTGGCTATAACCTAAAAGAAAGCTACGACCCGCAGAAAGAAAAAATGATTGAGCTGATTATTCGTGAGCTGGGCCCGGCTTATAATGTGAAATCATAAAGAAACAAGGTATCGGATTTTGTCTGCCAATAATTTTTCATCGTGCAGATTCATACACTTAAAATGTCCCTTAGGGCAAGCCTCATAACCCAACTTACTGCAAGGACGGCACTCTAAATTTGGAATTTGGAATTTCGGGGCGACTAAACTGAGAGGGATTTTCCAACCGTAATACGGGTCCATACCAAACTCCGGAATGGTGTTGCCCCAAATAGAAACAATTGGCTTTTTGAACGTAGCAGCAATGTGCATTAAACCGGTATCGTTGGTTACCACCACCTTTGCCTGCTGAACTAAAGAAGCCGATTGATTGAGTGAATACTTTCCGCAAGCGTTGAAGAGTTGTTGGCTGCGAGTGGCGAGTTGTGAGTTAATCCGTTCTCCATTTTCGAAATCCTCTTTGCCGCCAAGCAAAACAACCGGGTAATTAAGTTGATTGATAGTGTGAACTATTTTTTCAGAAGGAAATCGTTTGGTATGTTGCTTCGCTCCTATTACCCAGGCTATGTAACCTTTGTGAAACGTTTCAGGCAAAGTGTTCAAATCAACCTCATCGCTTTTTGCAATAAAATAATCCAAACCGTCTTTATCATCCTCCACTCCCAGCGCTTTACAGGTTTCTAAGTAGCGGCCAACAATGTGTTTATTGGGTAGGCGATTGATTTTGAAATTGACCATCAACCATTTCTCAAAATTCAGTTTATTGAAAGAGAATGACTTTACACCAAGCATTAACTTAAGTAGCAAAGTGCGTTGGTTATTATGCAGGTCAATTACATAATCAAATTTTTCCTGCTTCAACTCACTCACCAATTCCATAAACGATTCATTCAACAAATGAATTTTGCTGATGTAAGGGTTATGCTGAACAATAGCATGAAAAGACTTTTTGGTAGCGTAATGAATCTCTGCTTCAGGGAACTTCTTCTTCAAACATCGGATAACGGGCGTAGTAAGCACAATATCACCGATGGAAGAAAAACGAAGAATGAGAATTTTCATTATTGGCTAAAAATAAAAATCATTAGCCATTCACTATTATTGCCACATGCCGGAATTCAGATGGAATCCTTTACTTGATACTTGGACGATGGTTGCCACCAACCGTCAAAACCGTCCGCACCTGCCAAAAGATTATTGTCCGTTTTGCCCTTCGCAAAACAAAGCATTGCCCAAGTATGAGGTAATGATGTATGAGAATGATTTTCCGGTAATGAGTTTGGAGAAGAACAAAGCTCAAAGACAAAAGAACAAAGACAAAGAAATTTTCAAGAACGCAGAAGCAGTTGGCAAGTGCGAAGTAATTCTGTATTCGCCCGACCATAACAAGAAGTTGTACCAACTAAACGATGCGCATGTTTTAAAGATTGTTGAACTCTGGAGTGAACGCTTTAAAGAATTACGCCAGGATAAACGCATTAAATACATTTTCGAGTTTGAAAACCGCGGAGAAGAAGTTGGTGTAACTATGCCGCATCCACATGGTCAACTTTATGCATACTCATTCATTCCTTCCAAAATCAGAGAAGAACTAAACAACAGCAAAAAGTATTTTCAAACCAACGGCACTAACCTCTTTGCCGATTTAAATAAAGCGGAGAAGAAACACAAGCAGCGAATAGTTTATGAAAACAAAAGCTTCCTTGCTTACATCCCCTATTTTACCGATTATCCTTTTGGAGTTTTTATAGTGAATAAGAAGTTGAAAGGTAATATCACGCAGTTTACCTTACAGGAGAAAAAAGACTTAGCCGAAACGCTGAAGAAGATTACCGCAGGCTTCGATAAGATTTACGATAGACCTTTCCCCTACATTATGAGTTTGCATCAAACACCAGTGAACGAAAAGAAGTATGCCGATGCAGAGAAGTATTACGCTTTCCATATTGAGTTCTATCCGCCATTGCGCGCTAAAGACAAAATAAAATGGTATGCCGGCAGCGAGATGGGTGCTGGCGCAGCGGCTAATCCGCTTGATGTAGATGAATGTGCTGAACTGCTTCGCAATTTGATAATTTGAGAATTCGAGAATTTGAAAATGGAATACAAAAAATACTTTGCTCCTGGACGGGTAAACTTAATAGGTGAACATTTAGATTACAATGGTGGTTTGGTTCTGCCTGCGGCAATTACATTAGGTGTTACAGCCACCTTTATTCCGCGTAGCGATAACAAAATCGTTCTGCACTCTGCTACCCATTCGTTTTGTAAAGAAATTTCAGTGGATGATGAAATTGAGTTTGATGCTAATAACGATTGGACAAACTATCCGCTTGGCATTATTGCTCAACTTCGAAAAGAGAATCATTCTATTCCTTCTTGCGAAATAATCTTCGAAAGTAATTTGCCCGAAGGTTCAGGGCTTTCTTCTTCTGCTGCTGTAGAAGTGTTGACAGCCTATGCTTTGCTTTCGCAAACAGAATCGAGCATCAACTTGGTTTGGCTGGCTAATTTTTGCAAGCAGGTAGAGAATGATTTTATAGGTGTAAAGTGCGGTATTATGGATCAGTATTCAGTGGCTCTCGGCAAGAAAGACAACGCCCTTCTTCTCGATTGCAACAAAATTCATCACGACTACATTCCACTTGAATTGGGCGATTACCGGTTGGTTATTATGAATAGTAAGAAGCCGCGTTCACTTATTCACTCCAAATACAACGAAAGAAAAAGCGAATGCGAAGAAGCACTGATGCAAATACGAAACACGAATTCAGAAATACGAAATCTGTGCGAAGCAGAAATGGTTTGGATAGATATTTTGAATGATGAAACGCTAAAGAAAAGAGCCCGTCATGTCATCAGTGAAAATCTTAGGGTGAAAGAAGCGGTGAAAGTTTTAGAGATGAACGACCTTTCTACTTTCGGAAGGCTGATGAATGTATCTCACGCTTCTTTAAAAAATGATTATGAAGTTACGGGGATTGAACTGGATACACTTGCCGAAACGGCACAACAAATAAAAGGTTGCCTTGGCGCACGAATGACAGGCGCAGGCTTTGGTGGTTGTGCCATCGCTATTGTTCACCAAACGGCTATGGAAGAGTTTAAGAATAAGGTGAACGAAAAATATTTATCAGTTACAGGAATCAATTGCGAGATTTACGAAACACAAATTGGTGATGGAGTTCACCAACTAATTTGAAATTATGTTAGGACTTAAATTACCCACCGACCCTCGTTGGGCTGACTTGGCGGGCAAATCAATTCAGGATATTCTTACCGACCATGCTTATTGTGAACAGAAAGCGACATCCACAGCTATTTCCTTAATTCAGAACTATCCCGACTTTGAACAAATAGTAGTTGCTTTATCGCCAATAGTAAAAGAAGAATGGGGACACTTTGAATTGGTAGTAGAGCATTTAAAAAAACGGGGATTAAAGTTAGGCCTGCAGCGCAAAGACAAATATGTAAGTGAGTTATTGAAGTTTATTCAGCATGGTGGTTCGCGGAAAGAATCGTTGAGTGAAAAACTTTTGTTCTCTGCTTTGATAGAAGCACGAAGTTGTGAGCGTTTCAAATTGCTTTCTAAAAACATTGAAGACCCGGAATTAAAACAGTTCTATAAAAACCTAATGGTAAGCGAAGCCGGTCATTACCGTTTGTTTTTAGATATGGCTTGCGAAATTGGTGAGAAAGAAAAAGTATTAGCCCGATGGGAAGAATGGTTGGAATTTGAAGCAAGAATATTAGAAAAGATGGATGTGAGAGGAGATAGAATACATTAGAGCAAATTTGAGAATGTGATGATTTGAGAATTTGAGAATGGAATACAAAATACAAGCATGAAGAAATATTCAGTTTATTTAATGGGATTAGCCTACATACTTGCAGGTATCAATCACTTTGTGCATCCCGATTTTTATATGAAGATGTTGGTGGGCTTTCTTCCTTATCCTTCTGCATTAAATATGATTAGCGGAGCCATTGAAATTATTTTAGGCATTGGTGTTATGTTGCCTAAAACAAGAAATGTTTCAGCCTGGGGAATTATCCTTTTGCTAATTGCCGTTTTCCCAGCTAACATAAATATGGCTATACACGCCAATGAATGGGGCTTATCAGTTATAGGGCTTTATGCACGTTTGCCCATTCAGTTTTTATTGATTTGGTGGGCGTTTGTTTATACAAAGGCGAAACAGGTGTCGGCCAGCTAATTTCATTTCTATCTTCTAAAATGGAACTGATTGGAAGAAAAGAAGAAACAACTGAATGCCGAAATAAACTTATACAAGGCACTGGAAGGAGGTTGGAGGTAACGTAAACTGCAGGTATCTGGGAACACCAAAATCTAGTGGTTTAAAATAGACCTTAAATCAAAAAATGCATCTTAGCCACTTAATAATAAAAGATGTTTCGTAAAATAACCGCAATCTTGCTTTTGATTTTGCTTCTTTTTCTTGCGTATGTTCTTTTTCGCAAAGATCTTACTCTTCCAAAAGCAGAAGTAAAAGCCAAATACAGTTTACCTAATTCGCATTTTGTCAGCTGGAAAGGTGGTGAACTTCATTATACCGAAAGCGGTAATGATAGTAATCTCACAGTGTTAATGATTCACGGTTTTGGAGGCAGTAACCGTGATTTTTATTTGCTCGACTCGCTCATTAATAATCATTATCATGTTATCCGTGTTGATCTTCCTGGCTTTGGTCTTTCAGATTTCCCCTTCACTTATGGCAAAACCAGTTTTCACGATGCCTATGCGGAATACTTCAGCTTTCTGCTGGATACGCTACATATTGATTCCTGTTATCTCATGGGTAATTCGCTAGGCGGACTAATGTCTATTGAGTTGACTTCGCAACATCCGAATAAAGTAAAGAAACTCGTACTATTCAATAGCGCTGGTTACGACCTCAAAGAAGTGCTTAAAAGTGCCAATGCTGATTTTTTCCGGCTTTGGTCTGTAAAACAATTTGTAAAAAGAGGGGTACCTGAGTTTATGACCGCCAAAGGCATTAGCCGTGTAGCGTATTCGCAAAAGTTGTTGACTCCTGAAAAAATAATCCGCGTAAACAGTTTTTGGAATCGCGAAGGAAACCTTAAACATATTGTAGAAATGGCGAACAGCAACGAGCCTTTTGATGAGAATAAAATCAGAAGTATTGCTTGTCCGGCTTTAATAATTTGGGGTAAACAGGATAAGATTGTAGATGTAAAGTATGCTGAACGCTTTCATCAGGATATTAAGGGAAGCGAATTAGTAATCTACGACTCTTGCGGTCATGTGCCTATGATGGAGAAACCAGCTAAAGTGAATGATGCCGTTCTTCGCTTCTTCAGTTCCAATTTTAACCACAGCAATTAATGTTTGCCAAACAACGCATGTGTAGTTAACAACGCAAGAAGCGCAAAGTAAAACCTCTGCGCTTTTGCGTTATTACAATCTTGTTTTAATAAACTAGTTATTGCAAACTATTTTTTTCTGACAGTGCCTCCGCCTCGTGACTCCTGCCCAATTTATGGTGTCATTCCAAATTTAACCTCATTTATTACTTGTCTGGCGGTGTCCTCACCAGCTGAAAGTATTCTGCCATTTCGTCCTTCCGAACAACCTCGGAACATTTCCGAAGAACCTCCACTACCTTCCAAAAGACATTCCTCGATTTTCAAAATCAACATCCTATGTCTGCAATTCTTGCTGTTGTTGCTCGCCTAACCACAACTTCGAAAGATTGAAATCCCGAAGGGATTTAAGGTTTATAGTGTAAAGAAAAGGTTTGAATGTTCGACTCCGAAGGAGTCGTAGATACATTTGAGGCAATTTTTTATGTCACCCCAGGTTCTCCGTTTCGTGAACCTGAGGTTTTTCCGTGCGACAGGTTTCCGCAAAGCCGCAGAACCTGCCGATACTCATAGTATAACTTCGTTCCTACTAATTGAAAGCGGCCCATGCGAACATCGGCTGCTTTTTGTGGATTGTAGGGTCAGCTTAATTTATCTCGCCAACTCAAACTTCTTTACCACCACTTGCTCGCCCGAAGTAATTTTGGCAAAATAAATACCTGCCGGCTGTGCCGATAGGTTAATACTGCGGTAATTACTTACCGAAGTAAGATTGCTTTCTGCCACCAGCTTCTCCCCTACTAAATTATAAATTTCGTAGCTAAAGTTGGTGCCGTTCTTTATTTGCACGTTCAAATTGATGTTGCCGGATGATGGATTAGGAAAAATCTGTATCACATCGAAATTATCGCCCGTGTTTTTAATTCCTGTAGGAGTAACAACCGTAGCTACACCTGCGCGCGAGGTTTGTAACATGGCGTGCATTATTTCAATCTGCCCGTTGGTGAACATATTTACACAGCGATCATCGGAGTAATCCATGTAGTTCTCTATCATATCACTAAAATCGGCAGGGGCATCGGTACACGAGTTAATAGTGGTATCGCAGGTTTGTTGCGATGCATCAGAAGCAAGTGGAGTATCATCAATACCATCATCGGTATTGCAGCCTACTTCATCTCCCCAAATATGGCGCAAACCAAAATAGTGACCCATTTCATGGGTAAGCGAACGACCACCGGCAACTGTTTGGTCAACGGGCTGTGCGTTGTTTCTACCCACGGCTGCATAATGCAATACTACGCCCTGCAATGCCGAATCGGTAGCCAGCGAAGTGCTGTCCCAGTTTGGTGCGTTATAAGGCGGATACGCATAGCCCAATACAATACCAAAAAACAAATTGCCCACCCAAACATTCACATAGCGGTCAGTCGGCCAAGGGGCTTTGCCACCCGGTTCTACTTTAATATCATCGGTAAGCGGACTGTATCCTATAAAACTGCCACTGCCAGTCGTACGTGTAATACCTGTGGTAGGGTTTCCATCAGGGTCGGTGGTTGCCAGGTAAAACTCCAGGCGCGTATCTCCGGCTACGGGTTTAAACTCATCGCGGGTGCGCACCGTATCGGCATTTAACCTGCGGTAATCTTCATTCAATACTTCTATCTGCGAATAAATAACAGAGTCTGGAATATTTTCGGCAGGCGAATTATACAATACGTGAAACACTAACTGAATGCGATACACCGTATCGTTACCCGAACGGTTAACGCGGTTGGCCTCTGCCAGTTGTTTAGCCGCATCAAAGGCGGCCTTTGCACCTGCCAGATAGCCTGGTTGCAACCCCTCGCGCTTTTGCATAATTTCGAAGGTAGAGCATCGGTTTAAGTTAGCCTGTGCCAAGCAATTGAAAGAAATAAGCGCAGCAAAGGCGAAGGTAAATAAGTGTTTCATAATTGGGTGAACTGGTTTAGTGCTGACAAATAAATACAAGATTTTCTATTTTGCAGATAGCTTGAATTCTATTTTCTAAAAATCTGCTTTAAAGCAGTTATGCTATTGCTCCCAAAAAAATTTATACTTGTAACCACAATCAATTATTATGAAACTTCGCTTTGTTACGCTTCTTACCTTATTGCTTCTAATTTCTTCAAACCTTGTAAAAGCACAAGTGGCCTATCCGCGCTTCCAAAAACACACCGTGCTGGAAGGGGAAACTGCAAAAGACGTTGTAGAACATTTTAATGTTACGCTACAAGACTTTTGTTTGCTGAACGATTTTCCTGAAAACGTAAAACTGAAAGAAGGTCAGGTGGTATTGATTAAACTGCTTGCCGATGGCGAACAGGAAATAGTGGAAGAAGCCCCTTTAAAAAAGGTAACACCGGTAAAATCGGCACCGGTTAAAGCAGAAGTTAATGAAGAACCTAAAAAAGAAGCCGCTAAACCTGTAGCGGAAGAAAAGGCAAAACCTGCACCGGTTAAAGCCGCTCCTGTGGTAGTTGAAAAAACAAAGCTGGCTCCAACTATAAAAGAAGTAGCCGAAGAACCATTTGTAGTTCCGCCACCATCCACCAAGGCAGTAGAAATTGGACCTCGTGGAGTTGTTTACAATGTTTCTAAAGGCGAATACCATACGGTAGCTAAAGGGCAAACGTTTTTCCGCGTGGCACTTATTTACGGTATGAGTGTAGATGAACTAAAAGAACTGAACGGCTTGGAAAACACGACCATAGAAATTGGTCAGAAGTTAAAAGTTAGGAAATAAAGCACCTCTGGTTTCTAATCTGCTTACCTTTGCCTTATGGCCGAAAATCATTTAAAGTGGTATAACAGAACGCTGCATCAGTATCTCACCAGCGAGGAGATAAAACAGATCATGCAGAAAAGCGATTTAATAGCAGCGTATGAAATATTCCATACCTGGGCTTGGATTGCTTTCGCCTTTGCACTAGTTGGTTTCTTTCCCAATCCGTTTACGATTATCATTTCGCTTTTCATACTTGGCGGCAAACAATTAGCCTGTGCCATTATTATGCACGATTGCTCGCACGATTCTATGTTTACATCACGAAAAGTAAACCGCTTTGTAGGCAATTGGTTTGGTGCTTATCTAATTTTGCAAGACATAGACAAATACCGTCCATACCATTTACAACATCACCTCAACACCGGTTTGGATGAAGACCCAGATGTATCGCTCACTACAGGCTATCCTACCACGCGCATAAGCATGGTGCGTAAGTTCCTTCGCGATTTGTTTGGCCCTACTGGCATTAAAGGAAACGTAGCTGTAATACTTATGCAGTTAGGCATATTAAAATATTCGCTTAACGGCAAAGCCGAGTGGGTTTCGATGAAAGAAAAAAGTGCGGCACAACTATTTTCAGCTGCTGTTAAGAACACAGCCGGCCCTTTGGTTTCTAACATGATTTTGTTTTTAATTCTGTTTGCCTTTGGTCAACCTTGGTTGTATCTGCTATGGATTGGTGCCTTGCTTACCACCAACAACTTTAGCCTGCGCGTGCGCAGCATGGCAGAGCACAGCATGGTAGACGACCGCAGCAATCCGCATAAAAACACTCGCACTACTTACGCTAACTTTTTTGAACGTATTTTATTTGCTCCGCACCATGTAAACTACCATGCCGAGCATCATTTATGTATGGGTGCACCTCCTTATAATCTTCCGGCTATGCACCAATTGCTTTTAGCCAAAGGTTTTTATACCGAAGGAACACTGGAGAAAAATTATATACGTATAGTAAAGCGCGCAATCGTAGGCGATCAATTGACGTTGACGAATAAGTAGTTCTACAACTTATAAATCACATCTAGATACTTCTTTAAAATATCGCTTACCATACCTCGGAAAGGCAACGAAGCCGCCATACCATAAACCGGTGCAAGCCCACCTTTATTGCCGGGGTTAGCTTTTACAAAGGCAACTGATTCTTTTAAGTCAGCAATAAAACGTTCGGCAACACCAGGCTGCGTGTGGCGCAAGGTAAGCGCAATATGAAAGCAGGCAGGTTTATGCAAACCATTTAAGTTCCAGTTCTTTTTACCCATTTGGTCAAGCACTTCATAAGGGTTTATGGTATCGCTGCCGAAAGCAAGAATCCAAACAGGGTCGCCTAAAAGTTTTAATTCAGGAATTGCCTTTACGCCTTCCTTTATTTTATCGGCAGTTTCAAGAATAGCTTTAGTGGCTTTTAAAAAACCATCTTCTCCCATTGCCAATAGCGAAGCCCAGCAAGCAGCACTCAAAGCACCTGGGCGCGAACCCGCAAGCGTTGGCGAAAAATAAAGCCCACCCGGCCATTCGGTAAGCGTATAAAACTGATAGTGACGTAAGGCTTCGGTGCGGTAAAGCACTACCGAAGTTCCTTTGGCGGCATAGCCGTATTTGTGTGTATCTACACTCATGCTGGTAACACCGGGCAAACGAAAATCTACTACCGGTACTTTGTAGCCTAACTTTTCTGCAAACGGAACTACAAAACCACCAAGACAGCAATCGGTGTGAAAACCAATTCCGTTTTTCAACGCAAGGGCGCTCATCTCTTTTATAGGGTCGAACGCTCCATGCGGAAACGTAGGCGCAGAACCAACAATTACAACCGTATTGTTATTTATGGCGCGTTTCACTGCGTTCATATCTGCTATATAATCTCCGGTAACAGAAACTTTTACTTGCTTGATATTAAAATACTGCGAAGCTTTATCGAAAGCCGCATGTGCTGTGGTAGGCACAATCATTTCCGGCTCCGTAATTCCCTTCTCTTCACGCGCGCGGTCGCGGTAGGCTTTCATAGCCACCAAAATACTTTCTGTTCCCCCGCTGGTTACTGTGCCGCAAACAGAAGAATTATCGGCACTAGTGCCTTTGCCGTGCAAGTTGGCAACCATCGAAATAATCTCTGCCTCAAACTTGGTGGCCGATGGAAACAGATCAGAATGTAAAGGATTGCTTTGCGATTGCAAGGCATAAACTTTATTCAAAAACTCAATATGCTCGTTATCTCCATGATAAATTCCACCGCTCACAAAACCATCTTTCCACCTTCCGCTTTCTACATCGTGCATATGCTGTATGTCGCTCAAAATCTTCTCGCGACTTACACCGGTTGCCGGTAAAGTTTTATGCTTGGTAAACTTATTATCGTAAGGTCTCAACGAATGCTCCAGCACAGCCATTGCTTTATCGTTCTCCGCATCAATCATTTTTTTTACGCGGGGCACATTCTTAACACGTTTCTCTATAAAGCGAGCGGCTGATGGTGGCAACCAGGAAAGTTTGGAAGATATTTTTTCAATACTCATAGTCGTCATTTATTCAGTTTGGCAAAAATTGGTTTATTCTTCGTGTATATCTCTACAAATCGCCCGAACATTTCATC
Organism: Chitinophaga pinensis; assembly: GCA_945867505.1. Taxonomy (GTDB): domain Bacteria; phylum Bacteroidota; class Bacteroidia; order Chitinophagales; family LD1; genus Bog-950. Next base: position 165 of record CAMBIM010000018.1, on the reverse strand, counting down.
GTATACAGCACGGTTGTCCGGGTTCGGCAAAAACACTTTCTTCGGCTCTACTACATTAGAAACATCATCCAGGCTTATCATATTGAGAGCCAATAAAGCAAGTATAGCAGTTCCGCGACTGTTGCTCATAAGCGGTTCTTTCATTTGCTTAATCGGGCGATTGAA
>CAMBIM010000017.1 GCA_945867505.1 Chitinophaga pinensis | reverse complement strand
ATGGAATGTTGCCCATCAGCAAACAAAACAATATGGTTCAAAGCCCGAAGATTATTCAACCGATGTCTTAGCTAACGAAGCTATTTCATTTATTCAAAATACGGAGAAAGATGATAAGCAACCGTTCTTTCTGTATTTAACACCAACAGCGCCCCATAATCCATTACAGGCAGCCCCGAGGTATAAAAAGATTGCAGAAGAGCGTTGGGCAAAGGTGCCCGTTCCTTTTAAACCAAATTACAATAATGACTACGGCAAATTAGCAACTGCCGCTGAAAATAAAATACCATTGGATAAATCATCTTTCCTGCGAGATACCTGGAAAAAAAGAGTGCGACAAATGAAAAAGGGAAGTTCTTTTTACAACTTGATTTTCAAAGCAGAATTACCTAAATCCATTAAAAGTTTTTTGCAGGCAGATTGGTATGGGCGTTTGGGCTCCTTATATGCTTTAAATGATATGGTCAGCAGCTTGATTAAAACATTAAAAGATAATGGAGAATGGGATAATACCTTGTTGATTTTTACTTCTGATAACGGATATATGTTAGGAGCACACGCTATGATGAATAAAGCTACGCCTTATGAAGAAGCTATTCGGGTTCCACTGATAATTACCGGTGGCGATTCTTTACACCTCGCCACACCCGGTAAAACCGAAGAATGGGTAACCAACCTCGATCTTATGCCTACTATTTTAAATATTGCCGGTGTAAAAATCCCCAAAAGTGTGGAAGGACTTTCCTTGGTTCCTCTGCTATACAATGATAGTATTACGAATTTCAGAGACCGGTTCGTCATGGAATATCTCGGGCCAAGCCTGTCCAAATTTCATTTATACGATAAACCCAATCTTAGCATGAAGCTTTTGCCTTTGTACATCATGGATCATCCAACTTATAATGCGATAAGAATAAAAGTGACGGCTGTAGAAAATGGGGTTCAGAAAGAAACCACCTATAAATACATCGAATGGCAAAAAAACACAAGCAAAAAAGTCCTGGATTTCAGCAATCAATACAGGATGAAAAATCCCGAACTTATGAGCAGGATCTACTCAGGCAATAAAAAAACACTGGAATTAAAATCAAAGGCAGAAGAAGTAGAAACCGAACTCTATGATTTAACTACAGACCCTTATGAGATGGATAATTTGTTGTACTATAAACCGGATGGGTATAAAGAACTGGCGGCACAACTTAAGTCCGCCATGCAGAAGATCATTTTAAAAGAATAAACCCAGGTGCTATACGTACGAAACTTTACACTGTAAAAAGCAATAAACTACAATTCGCAAAGCCTCAAACATGGCATTGCACCAATGCGCGGGCGAAGTCTTAAATTTTACGTTTTGTATTTCTTATTTAGTTTACTGTTTGCGGATAGAGAAGTTCACTTAAACCGCGCCTGAAAGAAACCCTTCAAATGGTAGTAGTAATGGTAGTAGACTTCAACATAGAATTATCTATAAACAACACAAATATTAAAAAACGAAAGCGCAGAAATTCAAACATTATTTAATTTAGAATGTTATGCAATAATTAAAAAGCGAATAATGACACCTCAAATTGAAAAAATTAAAAAAACAATTCAACCCTTAAGACAAGAGATTATTAATCATAAAGTTTATTCAGCAATTAAAGACATAGAGGACTTGAAAGTATTTATGCAATTCCACGTATACGCTGTTTGGGATTTTATGTCTTTATTAAAAACTTTACAAGGCAACTTGACTTGCACAACTGTTCCTTGGTTTCCCAAAGGAACGGCAGATACAAGATACCTTATTAACGAAATTATTGTGGGTGAAGAGTCGGACATAGACCAAAATGGCATAAGGAAAAGTCATTTTGAATTGTATTTAGATGCTATGAAACAATGTGGAGCAGATACTTCTAAAATTGAAGTATTTACAGATGTATTAAAAAATACTGGCGACTTTAACTCCGCTTATTTGTCCTCAGAAACTCCACAAGAAGCAAAAGATTTTGTTGACTTTACATTCAAAGTTATTGAGAGTGGTAAAGATTATTTACAATCAGCTATTTTCACTTTTGGACGTGAAGACCTCATCCCGGGTATGTTTATCTCTATTATAAATGAAATGCACAAGAACTTTCCTGACGATATTTCAATTTTTAAATACTATATAGAAAGGCATATTGAAGTTGATGGCGACCACCATAGCCATCTTGCTTTACAAATGACTGCCAATCTTTGTAAAGACAATGAACAATATTGGAAAGAAGCAGAAGAATCAGTTATACATTCATTAAAACAAAGAATTGAATTGTGGAACGGTGTATACCGACAGTTGACCGAAAGAACAACTTCTGCTGACAGTAGCTACAGGAAATTGGCGGTTCTGTTGTAAAAAAAACTTTATGCTTATTCGCCCTTGTTGGTGTTATACCAACGCATTTGCTGTGCGCCAACAACAAGTGGCTGCATAAAATGATGTTGGTTTTATAATCCGCTGTTCGATATGTTCCGCAGGGCATGTTGAACTAACAGATAAGGGCAGATTTTGGTCCCGACAGGTTCTCCGTCTAGGGAACCTGACGCGCGTAAAGTCAACATCCCGATAGCTATCGGGACGCAAAGCCGGAGAACCGTAGGCACTAATCTAAGGTTCTAAAACTATTTTTTGCGTGGCTTTCTCGTAGGGTGTTTCAATAGTTAGTATATAAGTTCCGCTCGGGTCAGGGTTTTTTATTTTACGTTGAAATATGTTTTCGCCAATACTTAAATGGGTTAAAACTTTTTCCTCTATTTTTCTTCCTTCTATACTGTACAACATAATCTTTGCTTCTGCACCTTTGCTCAGGTTAAATTTTACTACAAAGTCTCCATCATTTGGGTTGGGGAACACCTGCATTTTTAATGTTCCGATGCTTTGTTCATTCAGGTGATGTATACCCACCGTGGAGCTTTTTATTACATACACTTTAAAGAACTGACTGCTGGCACTGCTCTGTGCACCGGTATTGGTAAAAAAGATGTTAGCCGCTGTGCTGCTGATGCCGCCAAAGATGTAACCCACTAAAGTAGTGTCTGCGGTAAAGTCATCTAATTTAATTACCTCATTATTAAATTGAGGAACAACGGTTACCGGAATAAACTCTGCACCGGCACCCAGCAAGCCCGGCATCTCTACCGGTAGTTTATACTCTGCCATTGTTCCTGCGGCATCGCGTGTTACGCGGGCAATTGTTTTTACAAAAGGAACATTATTATCCTGTACCAACATGCCAGCACTGTCATAGTATTGAGCAATGCCTCCAAAGAATACATTGTGCATTTCATTATTAGATGCCGAATAGAGAGGAAGCACAGCACAATGGTAGTGGTTGTAGTATTGCTGAAAAGCATTATTCACTGTATAGGTGGTGCTGTCAATATTCACACAGTTTAAAAAAGGCAAATCAACGGTGGGTTGAAACACGCCCGAAAAGGCAGTAATGCCTTCTGCTCCGTTTGGCAATATTTGAGGCACCGCATTGTAATCTCTGCGGTGCAGGTTAGTGGCATCGGTAATAGCGGGCAAGTGCGAAACGGTGATGGTTGTGCCGTCATCGGTTAAGTTGAATTTGCGGATGGCATTGGTATAAACCTGCGTATAGGTAGGATTGCCCATGGGGTTGTAGTTACCGTCAAACTTATTGCCGCCTACCAGGTAAAAAGTATCGTTTATTTTTTTTAGGTGGCCGCCTGTTACGGCAAATTGAGCATCAGTTATTTGGCGGAAATAAGCGGTGAACGAAGTTCCTGCTATTACCGCATTAACTACTGCGGGCACATCCACGGCAGTTAAGTTATCAAACGTTTTGCGCGATGCCGAAGCGGTGTTGTAGCCATATCCGCCAATAATGTAGAGGTAATTACCCTGCTGTTGGAACTCCATATTGGTAGAGCTTAATTGCTCCTGCATAGCCACTGAAAGCGATGAGATAGGTGCCGTCCATTTTTGTTGTGTTGCAGGGTCAATTACAATTAATTGATTGTTGTTGCCGGCTATATCAAAAGCGGCAAAAGGTTGCCTGCGATGAAGCCCGTCAAGCCGGCCACCAATAACTAGCCATTTGCCGTTCTGCTGACCAAAGGCATAAGCCTGAAGACCGCCAAGGCCGGTAATGTTCATGGGTTCTATAGCTATATTAAAGGGTGCTGTTTGCGCAAATACCGAAATACTAAAAATAGCCATTGCTAATAGTGCAGAAATTTTCTTCCTCATGGTGTTGGTGGTTAATTTGGGCGAAGGTCTGCATATAATAGTTATTGCTTTGTAACTTTTGTTACATAAGCTATCGTTATTGGCTGTACGCGCTTGCACTACTAATACCAGCTGGTTTGCCCGCTCTTCGACTATGTGTTGTGAGAGTTTTATTATTTAATCAGTATTAAATTGCTTGTAGTTTCTGCATTTATCCAATGCTTAATTTGTGGTTCTATGTTTACATAATCGCCTGTGGTTAGTGTAAGTTTAACGCCATGCTCATTTTCAAAAATGGCTTCACCTGTCAGGCAAATTAATAATGCCGGCACTTTGGTAATGTGCTCTTTTAGTTGCTCGCCAGCCAATATTTGTATAGCGGTTACATTTCCTTCTACAGTTTTAAATAGCGATGCTGTTGAAAGTGCCTTTGAGTCGTTATGCAAATCTTGTATGTTCATTTTTCTGCGATTTAACTGAATGGAAACTTATTAAACAGACCAACTTCTTTTCAAACAACTATCACTTTTAAATTATATTTGAGCTATAGCCTTCATTTTAAGAAATGCGATACCGAGCCAAATTACGGACACCGTCATAGCAATTGCACCGGCCAAAACTAAAACAGGAGGCAAGCCAAAATACACTTCCGTTAAAATTCCGATTGGCATTAATAAGCCCGACAAAGCTAACCATGAAATGGCTTTTACATTATTTATCTTATCGCTAAAACGGAGTAGTAAATAGCCAATAAGAATATTAAGAAAGGCAAAAAGGTTACCGTGAACATGCGCTAACCGGGTTTCAAAATGTTTCCCGATACTATAAGAATTGGCCCATTCCTCTTTACCCGGGGCAAAGTCGCGGAGGTAAATTAGCAGAAACCCATACGCCATAAAAAAGCCCATTGTCAAAAATCCTATTGCTATGTTGTTTTTGCCGTTCATAATATTCAATTTAAAGTATGAATTGATATCCCACAAAGGTATTGCTATAGGAGCGGCATTAATGTGATAAGTGTCATACTTTTCGGTAGTCATGTTATGGTAATATGCACTGCCGCAGCTAAAGACCTTCCTTTTCCGCGGGTCTGCGCCTCGCGACCCTGCTTAAGTAACAGACAATCCTTCCCCAGAGGGCCTTCCGGCTCTGCGGAGACTAAAGGCGTAATAAAATAAGCGCAGTGCCTGTGCCGCCTTATGCGGCAGTTCTTTACTTTATTATTCGCCCTTGTTGGTGTTATCACCAACAAGCGGGCAGCACAAAAAGATGTTGATTATCCCGATAGGTATAGGGGCCGAATGAAGTTTAGTGCTAATAATCCAAGCCCATCGCAATCCCCTAAACGTTAGCGGTTACCGTCTGGCATTAATACCAACGAGAAAATTAAAATCTTTCTAACCATACTTTGTTTTATTTGTAATTGTATCTATAAAATATCCAAGAACTACATGAAAAAAATACTTCTTATTGCCTATGCTGTTATGGTTATACTCCAAAGCAAGGCCCAGCAGCGCGGAGATATTGTAAGTTTTGATTCCCTACAGTTTTATAACGCTGCAGACTTTGGAGCAGAAGTTCAGCAGATTATTGGCTTTCCCCCATCCATATTAGGCATTGAATATGATTTTAAGGTATATAGGGTATTGTATTACACACAGGATTATCACCCCGACAGTTTAACCATTGCTTCGGCATTGGTTACCATTCCCACAAATTTTCCGTGTAGCCAATTAGGCTTATTTAGTTACGGTCATGGCTTAACACTAAAAAATGATGGTGTGCCTTCCAATAACCAAAGTTCTAACGGGTATTCCTTAATTTGTAAAGGTATAGCATCCAATGGTTTTATAGGTGCTGCTCCCGATTACATACACATGAGCCAGTGGTCCTCTCCCGGTCCGCAGGCTTTTATACATGCGCGCACAGAGGCAAATTGCACGGTAGATTTGTTTCGGGCTATCCGCCAGTATTGCACGCAACATAATATTCAGTTGAGCGGTCAGATATTCCTAAGTGGCTATTCTCAGGGAGGCAACGGCACTGTAGCAGCTGCTAAATATATGCAGGAGCAGTATGCCAATGAATTTAACGTAGCCGCAGCCTGTGCCGGTGGAGGGTCTTATGACCTTTCAGGAATTTGTGCTGACAGTCTTTCTTCCATAAATCGGGTAACGCCCGAAAGGCATTCGCTACCCTTAGTTATTCGCTCCTTAGCGGTGGTGTATGAAGATTCACTTATTGCCTGGAACACCGGTATAAACAGGCAAAATGTTATTGATACGGTTTTTAAAGCGCCATACAGAACTCAAATGCATGCGCTGCTTGACAGAACCGATCCTTTTGGCGATAACAGTTTCCTCGATTCTATTCCGGCCCGCATGATTGTTGATTCCTTGCTTTTTGGTTTTCAAACAGACCCGAATCATTTTTTTAGAAGACTACTAGCCGATAATGATATTGACGACTGGTCGCCACAAATGCCATTGGTGCTTTATCATAGTGATGTAGATATTGAAAACCCTTATCAGAATGCGGTTAATACCCTTCAGTTATTTCAGCAAAACGGTGCCGCTGACGTAACTTTGTATACAGCTACGGGACTCACACATCCGGCAGCCGGGCAGCCACATGCATTATATACCCTTCAATTTATGAAGTCGAAACGTGTCGATTGCCTTAGCACTTCAGTTAATGAAGTTCCAAAACAAACCTTAAGCATGGAGGTTTATCCGAATCCTACAAGCAATGTAATCAATCTGAAATTTAATTCGGGAACGGCTGAAAACACTTTCAGTCACATTAAGATTTTCAATGCTAATCTTCAAATGCTGATGGAAAGGAATGCAGATGATTTGATTTCAATAAACGTTAGCAATTTCCCAGCGGGCTCTTATCTAATAGCTGCTGAAAGCAATTCGGGAAATAAACTGTTCCGTTTGTTTACCAAGCAATAAGAAGCTGTTCGACATATTCCTCAGGGCATGTAGAACTAAGAGATAAGGGCAGATTTGTAATCTGAAATTAGGGCTATTATAAATCGTAATTTATCTTCCGTTCTGGTTACGCTATGCTAACATACCCATATCGATTTTGTGAATTCGTAATTCGAATGACAATCATTTTTTTCTTTACTGCGTTTGCTCTGCTTAAGTTGGAGGGTTAATGATTTCCTGTGTGTTCAAAACATAGACATGACACCTAAAGGATTACTGTGGGGATAAAATATGGAGTATGGATGGGAAAATAAACTGTAATCTGTATATCAAATTTCCCATTATTTGGGTTCCCAAAAAAACGGCAAACAGGATGAAATAGTATGAGAAGGTAATGTTTGGCTGAGGTAAAGAGTAAATTTTATATAAAAAAGCCCCTCCATTAGGAGAGGCTTTTTATTATAAATCACATTAACCCTGCCTTACTGTTTTTCAAAAACTCGAAGACCAGGACCAAAGCCCGCAGCAGCTATTTTATACTCATACGTAGGAGGTAAGGAAGTGAAATCGTAACTGGCGTCTGTAAAGCTAGCATTTACCCCATTATTGGTAAGAAATTGCGTAGGAATCACCATCGTAGAGTCAGAGGTAAACATAAAATAAGCATCACTGCTTGATCCCCCACCTGAAACATTATCAGTAACAAAAACTCCTCTTCCAACTTTTGAAACAGTAGCTGTGCCGCCCCTGGCTGCATGAAAATAGTCACCTGATACATCTAGCAAATCGCTCGCACCGGTCACCGCAACCAATCGAGTTCCACTGCCTTCAAAACCATATTTATTGGTTGCCGTGTACCTAACTATAACAAAGCCTTCTTCCGCTGTATTTACTTCAGTAGTTGTAGAAATAGTGCCGTTATCTCCATATAAAGAATCATAGTAAGTAGCACCTTGATCAACATAAGTATCACCTACATTCAGAATTACAACAGGGTCACCCACAAGTGAAATTGTTGGAAGTGAAACCTCCACCGTTTTAGAAGGCAATTCATCCTTCTTGCAACCAGCTATTAGTAATAGGGTGATTGCTGTTATCGCCATGGCGAATTTTATTGATTTCTTTTTCATTTTTTTTAGTTTGATTGTGAAACCATAAATTAATTTACATCCCACCAAACGCGGTCGGTAACGGTAAGCCCTTTAATGGAATTCGGATTAGCAGTTAACTCATCGCTTGAATAAACTAATCGACCCGGAAATACACCCGGAGCAAAATCAGAAGTTATAGAGGTAGGGAAGAAATCAGGGTAACCGGTTCTTCTCCATTCCGTCCATGACTCAAAGTTCTGATTGCCATTCATAGAAATCCATTTTTGCGTAATGATTGCCTTTATAGCTGGTTCACCACCACCTGGATAAGCAACCGCAGGCTGAGCAAGATAAGTTGCCAAATCGGTACCAATAGCAGCTGATGAAACCAGCCACTGACCCCATGAATCTTCGATAGCAGCATTATAAGTTGAAGCTGCATCACCTGCCATATAACCTCTGGCTATTGCCTCCGCCTGCAGAAACATACTCTCCGAAGCAGTCATTAACCGAACAGGTACAGATGGCGCAATAATTTGTTCACTATTGTATTGTGAATAAAGATTGTCATTTGTCGGTGGTGGATACAAGGTCACATCTCTGGCTCCTCCTTGTATAACTCCCACATAAACGCCTCCGGAATTGGAATCATAAAAATCTTCCAAACGAGGATCACTAAGACTTTCTAAATAATCCACTGATGTCTTGCTTGCGAAAATATTTTTACCTGGATTAAGAGCAAACACGGTTGTGAATAATGGATTCTGACGAAATTTTTCGTCAATATAGTGTGTCAATGCATCTTCACCGCTTCCAAGATACTCGGTTGGATCAGCCGCCATTCCTACAAGACCAACTGCTGCAACACCAGGGCGAACTTTTACCTGACGCAGATAAATTTTCAACTTAAGTGTATTTGCAAACTTGTACCATAATTCCATATCTCCCTGATAAATCAAGTCATCACTGCCAGGATGTAAATCTGAATTGAAATCTATCTGACTTATTGCCAAATCAATCATTGGAATTAATGCATCATATATGCTCTCCTGTGAATCATATTTTGGAGTAGTGTTGCCTTCCGCACCCTTTAATGCCTCCGTAAATGGAGCATCGCCCCATGCATCGGTGACCACCTGCATAGTGTATGCCTTTAAAATAAGTGCGATGGCAGAATAGTTTACATTTTTCTCTTCTTCAGCTTTTTTGTACATAGCATCCAGGTCGTTAAGGGTGCCTGCATATAATTGCCTCCAGGGTCTGTCAGCATTTGTGTTGCTATAAAAATATCGGTCGAAATCATTGTATTGGTTGGCATTTGGTCCCTGGGTCCAGTATTGACTCCAAAGGCCGCCAACTACATGTAACTGGTTGCCGAGAGTATAGGCAAGATTTGCCTGAGCAGCGGGGAGCATAAACTTAAGGTCAACGGTTGCAGGATTATTGATGTTATTGTTTACATCCAAAAAATCCTTTTTACATCCGGGCAGTGCCATAAATATCAGCACTACAGCAGTCAGTAATTTATATTTTATTGTATTTCTCATGACTTTTGTAATTTTCAGGTTATTAAAAATCAAATTTAAAACCAAAACCAATATTGCGTAGCGAAGGAGTTGTTCCAAACTCGAAACCCTGTGCGTTACCCGCTCCGTAAGAGCTTGTTTCAGGATCAATGAAGGTATTAGCCTTAGGAGTCCATAAAGCTAAGTTGCTTCCATACACCTTTATTTCTACCCCGGTTATAAATTTTGATTTCTTCAAAATATTGGCCGGTAATGAATAAGATAAAGCTATCTCTCTGAGTTTTGTGAATGTAGCAGAAAGAAGATGCGCGCCCCTGTCTGCGCTATTGTAAACCGTCCAGTAATCCTGGTGGTTGGCCTTTACAGTTGTATTCGCTTCAAATACACCATCACTTACTTCGATTACGCTGTTAGGAACAATGAAATCTTGCCTGTCGTTATTAAGTGTATTAGGTGAGGTTCCAACAAATTCCTGCGTATCCATCGTTCTGGACCAAATCTTTCCGCCCTGTTTAGTATCGAAAAGGATACTGAATCGTAGTCCTTTATAAGAAAGGCTGGTTCCTAAACTTCCCAGCCAATTAGGTTGATAAGAACCAAGTAATTGTGGCTGATCATCTAACAGTGGTTGACCGCTTGAGGCATCTACAACAACCCTGCCTTGCGGATCACGTTTTGCAGTAGTACCATAAAAAGTACCATAAGGTTCGCCTTTGCGGGCTACTATTGACATATCACTTAAGCCGCCCAAAACAATCTGGTCAACACCATCAGGAAGTTCTTCTACTTTATTAACGTTTTTAGTGAAAGTACCATAAACCTCCCATTTGAATCCGTTTTTCAAACTAACAGGAACCAATCGAAGACCTAACTCAACTCCTTTATTAGAAACTACTCCACTGTTAATTACCTGCGATGTAAAACCAGAGCTAGGGGCAACCGGTGCAGTAGTTAAAATCAAATCCTTACTGAATCTCTGGTAATAGGTAAAATCAACATTTACTCTATCATTCCAAAAACCGATTTCAGTTCCCACTTCCCATTCAGTTGTTTTCTCCGGCTTAAGATTAGGATTGCGAAGATTATTGCTCACAGAATATGCCGCAGCCAATTCTCCAGTCGGACCTGAAGGGTATGGTGAATTAACTTCTGATTCATTATATCCGTCACCTACACTGTTCTCTACATATACGTTCGTGAGCAAATATGGATCTTCCCCACCGCTGCCCGCTTGTGCAAATCCTGCACGTATTTTCATGTAACTTAAAATAGTAGGGTTAATCTTAACTAACTCTGTAAGAACAAATGCAGCATTCACAGCCGGATAAAAGAAACTATTCTTACCTTTTGGCAAGGTTGATGACCAGTCATTCCTCATGGTCACATTTAGGAAAATATATTTCTTATAGTCAAAATTTAATTCTCCGTAAACACCAATTGCTCTTCGTTCTAAAAGTAAGTTGTTTGTAACAGGTCTATCAATTGAGTTCCCAAGTGTATATAACCCATCAATATTTAATCCTGCGGTTGAAGCAGAAGTAATTCTCTGTGCCTTGGCAAAGATGTTATTCCCTATCAAACCGCCAAAAGTTACTCCGTTACCCCAGGTATGCCTAGCCGATATAACGATATCCGAATTATAAAGGTTAGAGCGGTAAATATCCTCGGAATATCTACCCTTATATTCATAATCTGAGCCCTGATTGGTAAATAGATATTTCGCCAGTCTCTGAGTTCTTACATCAGTGTAAATATCTGCTCCGAATCTTCCTGTAATGTCTAGCCACTTTAAAGGTGCATAAGTAAGACTCGCAGTTGTATTTAAGCGGTCAACGTTATTTTTTGTTTGCTGCTGTGCTAATGAATAATAAGGATTAATCGTATATGCACCATAATAAGTTTCGGGAAGATTAAATGAATCCGTCAAGTCTTTTAGCTCCAGTAATGAAATATCTCTGGGAGTCTGTAATATTTGATTATAAACTGAGAAATCCCCTTGGCCCTGTATTGCATAATCACCCTGTGTTTTAGTATAATTTAGGGTTACGTTACTGCTCAATTTATCACTAAAATTATGATTTACATTAGCATAAACTGAGTTGCGATCATACGCAGTTCCAGGAATAACACCTTTTGTTTTAATATTGTTATACGATAAAAAGTAAGAAGTATTTTTTGTTCCACCTTCTATAGATACGTTATTGTTAAAAGTCATCCCTTGGTCGAAAAAATCTCTTACATTATTAGGCTGCGCAGAGTAAGGTTTAACTCGTTGCCTGCCATTTACTTCCTGCCCCCACGGTCTAACAACTCCATCATACTTTGCCCCCCAACTAAAATTTTCGCGTAAGTCTGGAAACCCATTACCTCCTTGCCCATATTCGTTCTGAAATTCAGGAAGTTTAAGAATATTTGAGAAAGTATAGTTAGAGTTGAAGCTAATTTTAAACTTTTTCCCTTCCTTAGCAGTTCTGCTTCCGGTTTTGGTAGTAATTATCAAAGCTCCATTTGCAGCTCTTTGTCCGTAAAGTGATGCTGCAGCTGCTCCCTTAAGTACGGTTACAGATTCTATATTCTGTGGATTAAGGTCATTAGCACGATTACCTACATCGTAGTTATTAGAAAGTACATCGGTGACACCATTAGGATCATTTCCTGAACCAAAATTTGAGTTATCAATAGGGACTCCATCCACAACTATGAGCGCCTGATTATCTCCCAAAATTGAAGAACCACCGCGTAAAACCACACGTGTAGAAGAACCGGGGTCTCCATTAGCACTGGTGATATTGACACCACTTACTTTCCCACGAAGGGCTTCAAGAGGTGTTCTGTCACCCGCCTTGTTTATGTCATCAGATTTAACTGTTGTGGTTCCGTATCCCAGTGAGCGTTGTTCTCTTTTAATGGCAATTGCAGTTACCACCACTTCATCAAAATCACTGGTTTGGGCTGACAAGACAACGTTAATCTCGTTGCTCTCACCAATAGATACAGATTTTTTCGTCATACCAATATATGAGAATAGTAGGCTTTTGGCATTGTCATCAATAACAAGCGAGTATTTGCCATAAATATCGGTGGATGTTCCCACTTTGGTGCCATCTACCATGACATTTGCACCTATTACAGGCTGCCCATCATCGACTGAAGTAACTGTTCCTGTAATGGTTCGTTGAGCAACAACAACGTTGCAGAAAAATACGAAAGCCACTACAAGTGCTTTGTACATTTTTTTCATAGAACTTAGATTTAGGTTAAGAAATGGTTATATAAATTCGAAGGTATTATTTAATTCCTTGAATCAACAATTTTTAATAAATATAAAAATGTGACGAACTCAATACCCCTGCAGCTTTTCTTAAAGTTTTTCGGTTACGTCCTCTGAGAACTTTGAAGTGGAAGATGATTACATAGTTTTCCATAACAAATAAACTGTAAGTGCAATTAAACTTTGTAAAGTGGAGTTTAGGAACAAACGGATTCTAGCAACATATAAAGAGTGAAGTAGAAGCTAATATTACATAATCCGATGTTCGTGATGTTAGCGTAGCGCATCTCGAACAAACAGATAGCAAGCGATTTGTAATCGCGGTAAGCAAACGGGTTTCCTTACCAGTTTGTGTCCTCACTATCAGGAGCTGTTTCGGAGGGTAAAGATACCGTCCGATAAAAAAAATTGTTCATATTAATTGTTTCCGTATTGAGCATACCCTTATCGATTTTGTGAATTCGTAAGTAACATAGAATTAAGTATAATTTATACTTTTTAAAAATTACGAGTAAATCAGCAAAAAGCGTTTTAATTTTTGGTATTTATTTAGGTGTAATTGTGCTTATTCTTTTACTTGTACCCAACGCGCTAATAACTCCCTTTGGTATCGAACCAGCGAATGAAGTATGGATAAGGCTTTCGGGGATTTTACTAATGGCTCTTGCTGTTTATTATTCGCTGGCGGCTAAGCATGAAATTGTAGTGATAATGAAGGCAACAGCCTTTATTCGAATGACAATCATTTTCTTCTTTACTGCGTTTGCTCTGCTTAAGTTGGTTTCTCCTAATATTATAATTTTTTCCGCAATAGACTTCTTGGGAGGTGTTTGGACCCTTTTAATGTTAAAAAATGAAGGGCACTTTAAACGTAGTAACTAAAAAGAGTTACAGCATTTTGCCCTTATTGGTGTTATAGCACCGGCTCTGCGGTGCGCCAATAACAAGTGGGCTTCACAAAATGAAGTTGGTGATACCGATAGCTATGGGGACCAACATTGGCTTAAAGATAGCAACCATTAAAACAATTAAACAGACAATTGAATTAAATAGATGAGTCACGGAAATTGGAAAGATATGTTTAATGCAGTTCAGAATAATGATTTTGAACTAATTGATTTTTACATACGAATGGGGATAGATATCAATTATCAGCACCCGGAGTTTATGACCAATCCCCTATTTGAAAGTATCAGAAACAACAATGAAAAGTGGTAACTTTTCTTTAAAACATGGTGCTTTACCCGATGCCATTGAAGTGGACTCAGGTAAAAGTGCAATAGCTATTGCTCAGGAGTTTAATAATGCCGAGATAGTAGAAAGTATAAATCAATTCTTGCAGGGGAATAACCCGTAAGCGAAAGGCTCTTTCGTCACGCTGGGGTGTTATAGCACCGGCTCTTCGTTGCGCCACCAACAAGCGGGAGGCACAATATGATGTTGTTGATCCCGATAGTTTTCGGGATCAACATTGGCTTAACAGCTGTAATTATTACAGCCCAATAAGATAGTGGCGTGGTAGTCTTTCAAGTCTCCTTTAGGGTATTTATGGGTTCTTTTTATGTTTGCCACCGCTTATGAAAAACATGAAACAAACACTACTTATTGTCATCCTAGTTATTGCCGCTAATTTCAGCCATGCACAAACCGCTAATTGGTGCGGTGCTATGGAGAACATAGAAAAACAAATGCAACACAATCCGCAAATGCTACAGCAGATGCAGGATATGAAAACCTTTCTGCAACAGGCGCAAGCCACCCGGGGCACTAATCTAGATGCTTCTACTATATACATACCCGTAGTGTTTCATATTGTGCATAATGGCGATGCTTTAGGCACCGGTGAAAACATTACCGATGCACAATGTATTTCGCAGCTTACGGTTATGAACCTGCATTATATTGCGCAGGACCCAGGCATATCTAACGTGCCGGCTGCTTTTGCCCCACTTATTGGTAACGTAAACGTTCAGTTTTGTCTGGCAAAGTTTGATCCATCGGGCAATCCTACTACTGGTATTATTCGCCATGAGTTAAACAATACAAGTTGGAATGACGAAACCGATATTGATAACACCCTTAAGCCGTCTACTATTTGGGATAGAAACAAGTATTTGAATATTTGGAGTGTGCGCATGGGCGGCACTCTAGCCAGCAGTGGTGTGTTGGCTTACGCCACCCTGCCTTACTTTGGCACGGCTACATCTGATGGTATTGTGGCTCGTTTCAACACCATTGGCACTACCGGCAGTTTAATGCCCAACCGTGTTTTAGGTAAAACAGTTACGCACGAGGCAGGTCACTGGTTAGGCTTACTGCATACTTGGGGAACCGATGCCAACTGTGGCGATTCCGGAGATTTTGTAGCCGACACACCTGACCAAGCCGATTTGAATTTTGGTTGCCCTACCTTTCCTAAAATTAGTTGTAATAACGGGCCTAATGGCGATATGTTTATGAACTATATGGACTATACCGATGATGATTGCATGTTTATGTTTTCTGCCGGTCAGGTAAGTAATATGCGTACAGTGCTTAACCAATTTCGCCCAACTATACTTACTGCTTCTTCTTCTTGCTTCCTTAATCTTGATGCGGCTATAGTTGATATTTCTTTTCCTAAAGATACTATCTGCTCGTTCAACTTTCGTCCGGTTATTACTTTAAAGAACGAAGGAGCAACTACGCTTACATCGGGCAAGTTCTACTACCAAACCGATGGTGGCTCGGTGCAAATTTTTAATTGGAGCGGCTCGTTGCTAACCAATAGCCAAGTGCAAGTTACCTTCCCCTTACAACAAGTATTTATTGAAGATGTGCATAGCTTTGATGTTACCTTTGGTAACCCTAACGGTCAACCGGCAGACAACTTTAGCGGTAACGATAACAAGAACATTACCTTCTACGCTTACAACGGTGGTGCAGGTAGCACGGCACCGGTTACAGAAAATTTTGAAAGTAGTTTCCCTGCTACTAACTGGAGTATACTTAACCCCAATAATGATAATGTACTTTGGCAGAAGAGCCAATCTTATGGTGGTTACGGCACAAGCGCAAGTTCGGTATATATAGATAACAGTGCTTATGGTGCCAACCCGAATAAAAAGAAAGATGCATTTGTAACAGATGCGTATGATTTATCCGCCATTACTTATCCTGAGCTAAAGTTTGATATAGCCTACGCTCAATACAGCGCGCTTCGTTCAGATTCGTTGAATGTTTATTCCAGTTTAGACTGCGGCAGCAACTGGATAAAGATATGGAATCAAAAAGGCAGCGAGCTGGCTACAGCAACTGACCAAACAACTTTGTTTACACCAAATGCTAATCAATGGAAAACAGTTTCTATTCCGGTAGTTGGTCTTTCGGCACAAAATAAAGTGAGCTTTAAATTTGAGAACGTTACCAATTGGGGAAATGCTATGTATATAGATAACATCAACCTGCAAAACAACGCGGCACTATCGGTAAACGAAATAGAAAAGGTAGAGGTAAATCTATATCCTAATCCTGCCAGCAATTTGGTGGCGGTTCGTTTGCCTTCGGCTCATCCTTTCAAACAATTGCAACTTATCAATAGTATTGGTGAAGTAGTTTACCAAACTAATATTACTGATAACGCTATCATTCTTCCGGTAGGTGACTTTGCTAACGGGCTTTATCTTCTACATTTAGAAAGCGATAAAAATTCGCAAACCGAAAAGTTGTTGATTAGTAAGTAGGCTGCGGTTGCTTAGGTTATTGCTTTAGCCCTTCCAGGTTTCAAAAACCTGGAAGGGCTTTTACTTAGCACGAGTCTCAACATTCGTCTATTGCCTCTTTAGCCTACTATAGGTTTGACCATTTAACCATACGGTTCAAAAAAACTTGTTGATATGATATTTTTTATTTCCTTTGAATTGGCTGACTTGTTAATGTGCGTTAATGCAATGTTCTTTTTAACTAGGTAAAGTATTCCCAATTCTCCTTATATCAAGATTCTATAATTCATTATTTAAACCCAATTGTTTATGAACAAAAATTACACGGTAATCAATAGCTTGTTTAGCTGTGGTTGCGAATTTAATTTCCATTCATTTAGTAAGAAGAACATAGGGCGGGTAGTACTCGCCTTTTTTGTTGGCGGTATGTTGCTGGGTGCATCAACTCGGTCAAATGCACAAACTACTGTATTGAAACAAACTGCTGTTGCTGCATCTGCCGCAACGGGTACTTACCAACTCATCTTTAATTCAAGAACGCAGGATAAGGAAGTAAAACTTTCTGCGTACGAATTAGGCTTAATTGAAAAGCTGCGGAAAGATTCCGAAGTAGTTTATGCCCGTGCTTCGTACTCCGATGATTTGCGTGTAAAGATTCTTCCACGCAATGTTATCAGCCGGGCCGACTTTAAAGCTCTTTCTCTTAAATATTATAATGATGAAAACAGCTACGAAGAATATAGCCAAATTAGATATGTAGAGTTTGAATAATTGCACTGATCGCAAATCTTAGACATTCCCCAAGTTTATAAACTTAAGCCAATGAGAAATTTTACAAAACTTCTGACACCTTTTTTAATTCTTCTTTTTTCATTTTTTAATTCGAATGTGTTTGCTCAAGTACCGGGCAATGACCTTATCTGTAACGCCATTACGCTTTCGGTAGGTTTGGGTTGTACACAAGGAACCAACGTAAACGCAACATCTACTGCAAGCCCTGTGGCAGCTACCTGCTGGAATCCGGTAAGCACCAGTAATGATGTTTGGTATTCGTTTGTGGCTACAACCATTAACATGACGGTTAGTACCGATTTTACAGGTCTTACTTTAGCTAATACACAAGTGGCACTTTATAGTTCTTCTACCAATAACTGCACCGGCACACTAACTTTAGTTGCCTGTGGCGAAAACGGAGGAACCAACGTAACTAACAACTCAATTACCGATGTTAGTTTAGTAGTTGGTAACACTTACTTTATTAGAGTAGACGGAAACGGAACCAACACCGGAACATTTTGTGTAAGTATATATGATACATATACTCCCGGTTCTACCCCCTGCGAAGCGCAGATTGTAAACCCGAATAACGCAACCTGCGATAACCTGAATGGTAACTTAGCTACCAACTCAACTGTGCCAAACGCATCTTACCCGGCTTTAGGAGTTGACTATGGTGGTTGCGATAACGAAACTGCACAAATTGGTGCATGGACTACTTTTATTGCTAACAGTACCAGCGTAACACTACGAAACAGCAGCGGTGGGGCTCGTGACTATACTTTCTTTACTGGTACTTGCGATAACCTGCAATGGATTAGCTGTACACAAAACGTAGCCAACAACGCTACTACTCAGTTTACAGGGTTAACTACAGGCAGCAACTATTTTATTTTAACTACACTTACTAATGGTGCAACAACAGCTACGGTAAACACAACGCACTGTTTAACTAACACTGTTCCATGTACACCACCTGCAAATGACAACTGTGCCAACGCACAAGTAGTTACTGCCAATGTTTTATACAATGTTACAAACTACTGTGCCGGTGATGATCAACCGCCAGCGTTATGTTCAGGAACTTTGCAAAATAATATTTGGTTTAACTGGACTACACCGGCTAACTGGACCGGTCAGGCTTTTTTTCAATTATTTCAAGAAAACTGTAGAAACGGAAATACAACACAAGGTATGCAATGCTCGGTGTATACTGCCGGTGTGGTTTGCGGAAGCACGGCCAATTGTGTAGCTACTTCTAATACAGTTACCGATAATAACGTAAACATAGTTTGGACTCCTGTTCCGGGTTCTACTTACCTGATTAACTACGATGGATATTCCGGTGAGGTATGTAATATGAATTTTCAAATTACAAATACGGCATCTGTGGTAGTAGTATCTGTAAACTCTGCTACTATTTGTGCGGGCGATTCTGTAGTGTTAACAGCTACCAGTAATGCAACAGGTTATACCTGGTCTACCGGTGCTACAGGAAGTTCTATTACAGTTAGTCCTTCTGTTACTACTACTTATTCTGTATCTGCAACTGCGGGCGGAACTGGTTCTGCAATTTCTACCGTTACGGTTAATCCTATTCCTACTGCACCAACTGCAGGCAGTAATAGTCCTGTATGCGAAGGTGCGGCTCTTAACTTAACCGCTACTTCTACCAGCAATGCTGATTTTAGCTGGACAGGCCCGAATGGATTTATTTCGGCTTTACAAAATCCTTCTATTAATAATGTAACAGCAGCGGCTGCGGGAACATATACGGTTATAGCTACGGTGTTGAATTGCCCGAGCCTTCCGGCAACAACAACTGTGGTAGTTAACCCAACTCCAACTGCTCCAACTGCGGGCAGTAACAGCCCTATATGTACAGGCGGAAGTTTGGATTTAACGGCAAGCACTAACATTAATGCGGATTATAACTGGACGGGGCCAAACGGGTTTACTTCTACGCAACAAAATCCTTCCATACCAAACGCAACAAATGCCTATGCAGGAACATATACGGTAACAGCATCTGTATTAGGTTGCCCAAGTGCTGCGGCAACAACTGTAGTTACAGTTAGCCCTGTTCCAAGTGCACCGGTTGCTGGAAGTAATAGCCCGATTTGTGCTGGCAGCAATATCAGCTTAACAGCTGGTACAATAGCAGGCGCAACTTACAGTTGGACAGGTCCAAATGGTTTTAGTTCTGCTTTGCAAAATCCTACTATTGCTAGCGCGGATGTTTCGGCTGCTGGAACTTATTCTGTAGTAGCTACTATTTCGGGTTGCAACAGCAACGTGGGAACAACCAATGTTGTGGTTAATTCTATTCCTGATACTATTGCTGTTGGCAGCAATAGCCCTGTTTGCGAAGGTGGATCAATTGACTTAACGGCTTCTACCATTGCCGGTGCTACCTATACTTGGACAGGACCTAATGGTTTTACTTCTAACTTGCAAAATCCATCTATACCAAATGCTTTAGCTACTGCATCTGGAAATTATGAAGTGGTGGCCACCGTAGCTGGTTGCAGCAGTGCTCCGGCAACTGTTTTTGTGGTAGTAAATAAAATACCTGCACCGGTAGCAACAAGTAATGCACCTATATGTGCAGGTGCTACATTGGAGTTGAATGCCACTACTTTCTTTGGTGCAACTTATACTTGGTCAGGGCCAAATGGTTTTACTTCTACTTTACAGAATCCAACTATTCCTAATGCAGGTTTGTCAGCGTCAGGAACTTATTCTGTATCTGTTATTTCTAATGGTTGTGCGAGCAATACTGCAGGAAATGTAACGGTGGTGGTAAATGCAACAGCTCCACCAATTGCAAGCAGCAACAGTCCAATATGCTCTGGTGGTCTGCTTAATTTGACCGCAACTACGATTTCGGGAGCTACTTATAGCTGGACAGGGCCAAACGGTTTTGCTTCTACTTTACAAAATCCATCTATACCAAACGCAACAACTGCAGCTTCGGGAACTTATTCGGTAACGGCAAACGTAAGCGGTTGCAATAGCAGCAGCCCTGCTACCACCACGGTAGTAGTTAATCCAATTCCAACTATTACAGCCTCAAGCAATACTCCTTTATGTGCAGGCTCTACTTTAAATCTTACTGCCAGCACTTTTCTTGGAGCAACTTATAGCTGGACAGGACCAAACGGATTTACTTCAACCCAACAGAATCCTTCTATACTTAATGCAACAACAGCGGCAGCAGGAACTTATTCGGTTTCTGCTACTGCCTCCGGTTGTGGAAGTTCATCTCCGGCTACTACTGATGTAACGGTAAATGCAATACCAACTACACCAACAGCCGGAAGCAACACTCCTCTTTGCGAAGGCGCTACGTTGAACTTAACTGCCAGTTCAGTTGCCAATGCAACCTATAGCTGGACAGGACCCAACGGTTTTACATCTTCTGCACAAAATCCTTCTATACCAAACGTTACGTTGGCAACAGCAGGTGTATATTCAGTAAATGTTTCTATCAGCGGTTGCAGTAGTTCAACAGTTACTACTAACGTAATTGTTCGCCCTATTCCTGCTGCTCCGGTAGTTTCAAGTAATAGCCCGGTGTGCGAAACTTTAACTATTAACTTAACTGCTTCCACGGTTTTAGGTGCTACTTATAATTGGACAGGACCGAATGGGTTTGCTTCAACTTTACAAAATCCTTCTATATCTAACGCGGCTCTAGCTGATTCGGGTGTTTACAGTGTTACTGCCACAGTGAGTGGTTGCACAAGCCCTTTAGCTTCTACTATGGTAGTAGTTACTCCGCTTCCACCTGCACCGGTTGCCGGCAGCAACAGTCCGGTATGTATAGGCGATACTTTATTCTTAACCGCGTCATTTATTCAGGGTGCTACTTATTTGTGGACAGATCCGATTGGGTTTACTTCTACCGAGCAAAATCCTGTAGTGCCTAATGTAACATTGTTAGCAGCGGCTACTTATACGGTTGTGGCTACGGTGAATGGTTGCACCGGTCCGGGTGCGCAGGTTACGGTGGTAATTACACCACGCCCTGTAGCTTCGTTTACTTCAACTGCTCCTGTTTGTTTAGGAAATCTGGTTGACTTTACTAATACCGGCAGTACTGGTGGTGGCTTTACTTATGCTTGGGATTTTGGCTCTGATGCTACACCAAGCACTTCTACTTTAGAAAACCCAACAGGAATTATTTACGCTACGGCAGGAACTAAAACAGTTACCTTAACTGTTGGCAATGCAAGTTGCGCTACTACGGTTACACAAACTATTGCTATTACCGGAACTCCAGTTGCTAATTTTATAAATGATGGTCCGGCATGTGCCGCACCGGGTATTATCAACTTTACCGATGCCAGCACCGGAAACATTACTTCATGGTCTTGGAACTTTGGTTCGGGTGCAACGCCTGCAACTTCTACTTCAGCAGGTCCAATTGCAGTTACTTACTCTACTGTAGGAAATAAATCTGTTCAATTGACGGTAAGCGGTGGTGGTTGTTCAAACACTACTACTTTACCTGTTGATGTAGGTGTAGTAGGAGCGGACTTTACTTCTTCAGTTGCACAAAATGGTGCAGACGGTTGTTTGGGTCAGGGTGTTAACTTTTATAACATAGGAAGTTCAGGTAGCGGTGCTTCTCACTTCTGGAATTTTGGAGCAGGTGCTTCACCCAACACTTCTACTGATGAAAATCCTGTAGGAATTGTATATGCTACTACCGGTGCTAAAATTGTAACACATACCGTTACCGCAACGGCTTGTGGTACAGATGCTACGGTTCAACATATTATTACTATCAACCCTATTCCAACTACTTCGTTTACTTCTACTGCACCGGTTTGTGCCAATACGGCTGTAGACTTTACAAATACCGGCAGCACTGGAGTTAACTACTCTTTCTTCTGGGATTTTGGTGCAGGGGCACAACCTTCTACTTCTATTGCCGAGAATCCTGCTGGTGTATCATATAGTTCGTCAGGAACTAAAACGGTTACGCTTTCCATTACTAACGAGTTTTATTGTGTAGTTCAGGCTACGCAAAACGTAACCATCAATTCTACACCCACAGCAGCGTTCTCTTCTAATGCACCGCAATGTACTCTTCAATCTGTAGACTTTACTAATTCAGGAACTGCAACCGGTGTAACTTGGGCATGGGATTTTGGCGCAGATGCACTACCGGTTAATTCGACCGATCAGAACCCAACAGGTGTTACTTACGCAGTGCCGGGTATTAAAGTAGTTACCTTAACTACTACCGATGGAACATCGGGTTGCACAGCATCGGCAACTAATTCTATCACTATCAACTTTACACCTTATGCTTCGTTTACCACGAATGCACCACAGTGTTCTAATGTAGGCTTTGACTTTACCAATACCGGAAGCACCGGTGGAATTTGGTCTTATACCTGGAACTTTGGCGCGGGTGCTAATCCGGCAATTTCTTCGGCAGAAAATCCTGCAGGAGTTTTGTATGGTTCACCAGGAACTAAAACAGTAACCTTTACCGTTTCAGGTCAAGGTGGCTGTACCCAGACAAGCACGCAAACTATTGTTGTGGATGATGCACCAACAGCCAGCTTTACTTCTACTGCACCGCAGTGTTCCGGCTTAAATGTTGACTTTACTAATACAGGCTCAATAACCGGAGTTAGTTATGCGTGGAATTTTGGCGCAGGAGCTACACCGGCTACCAGCACTGACCAAAATCCTGTTGGTGTGGTCTATTCAACCACTGGAACAAAAACGGTAACCTTAGTTATAACTAACATAGCTACCGGTTGTTCGGCAACAGCTACTTCAACTATTAACATTAACCAAAGCCCTACTGCAACGTTTACATCAAACGCACCGCAGTGTTCTACTGTGCCAATTGATTTTACTAATACCGGCAGCACAGGCGGAAGTTGGTCTTATGCATGGAGTTTTGGTTTAGGTGCTAATCCTCCATCTTCTTCAGCAGAAAGTCCAACCGGTATTGTTTATGGTTCATCTGGAACTAAAACCGTAACGCTTACTATTTCAGGTAATGGTTGCACACAAACAGCTACCCAAGCTATTGTTATCAATGCTACACCATCAGCCAGCTTTATTTCCAATGCGCCACAGTGTACCGGCTTATCGGTTAACTTTGGTAATACCGGAACTATAACTGGTGTATCATGGTCTTGGAACTTTGGTGGCGGTGCTACACCGGCAACTTCAGTTGCTCAAAATCCGCAAGGAGTAGTTTATGCAACTGCAGGCCTGAAAGGTGTTACTCTTACCGTTACAGATACTACCAGTGGATGTTCAGTAACAGCTACTAATACCTTTACTATTTACGAATCGCCAACGGCAACTTTTACTTCTAACGCACCGCAGTGTTCTACCGTGGGTATCGACTTTACAAATACCGGTAGCACCGGTCGTAGTTGGTCTTATGCTTGGAATCTAGGACAGAATGCTATTCCGGCTTTCTCTTCGGCAGAAAACCCAAGTGGTGTATTGTATAGTTCATCAGGAACTAAAACAATTACGTTTACCATTTCTGACCAGAATTGTACCAGCACAACCACACAGGATATAGTTATCAATGCAACTCCTACAGCATCATTTACCAATACTGCGCCACAGTGTACAGGTATTGGTGTTGACTTTGCTAATACTGGTACAGCAACCGGTGTAAGTTATGCTTGGAACTTTGGAACAGGTGCCACACCGGCAACCGGTTCTACTACCAATGCAACGGTAATTTATACTACAGCAGGAACTAAAACCATTACGCTTACTACTACCGATACTACTTCAGGTTGTTCGGTAACGGCTACCAACACTGTTACCATTCATTTAAGTCCGGTAGCTTCGTTTACTTCTACTGCACCGCAGTGTTCTACTGTTGGTATTGATTTCACTAACACAGGAAGCACCGGAAGTAACTGGTCATATAGTTGGAACTTAGGAGTAGGAGCGAACCCTGTTTTCTCTTCTGCAGAGAATCCTTCGGGAATATTGTATGCTTCGTCAGGAACTAAGACAGTAACGTTTACTATTTCTGACCAGTTCTGTACACAAACCAGCACGCAGCCGATTGTTATTAATGCTACTCCTACTGCGGTGTTTACTTCTACAGCTCCTCAATGTACCGGTCTTGGTGTTGATTTTACCAGCACAGGAACTACTAATAATGTAACCTGGTCTTGGAACCTAGGGGCTGGAGCGACACCGGCAACAAGCCTAGTTCAAAACCCTGCAGCTGTTGTTTACTCAACTTCTGGAACTAAGACAATTACACTTACGGCTACCGATACTACTTCGGGATGTTCGGTTTCGGCTTCTAATACTATAACCATTCGTCAAACGCCTACGGCTACGTTTACTTCTAACGCACCACAGTGTTCTACTATCGGTATTAACTTTACCAATACCGGTAGCACTGGCGGTAACTGGTCTTACTCTTGGAACTTAGGAACTAATGCAATACCTGCTGTTTCATCGGCAGAAAACCCTACCGGTGTAATTTATAGCACGGCAGGAACTAAAACGGTTACGTTTACTATTGCCGACCAGTATTGCACACAAACTTCTACGCAGCAAATTACTATTCAACCTACACCAACAGTTGGGTTTACCTCTACCGCGCCAGAGTGCACAGGCTTACCAATCAACTTTACCAATACCGGAACAAACAGCGGTGTAAGCTGGGCTTGGAACTTCGGCACAGGTGCTACACCGGCTACTTCAACGGATGAAAACCCGGTGGGTGTTGTGTATGCTACTGCGGGAACGAAGAACGTAACATTGACTACTTCAGATGCCGGTTCCGGATGTTCAGTAACGGTAACTACTACCATTAATATTCGCCAAACACCTACGGCTTCGTTTACTTCTAACGCACCGCAATGTGCGGGTGTAGGTATTGATTTTGCGAACACCGGCAGCATTGGTGGTAACTGGTCTTACAACTGGAACTTTGGTCCGGGTG
Source organism: Chitinophaga pinensis (assembly GCA_945867505.1). GTDB lineage: Bacteria > Bacteroidota > Bacteroidia > Chitinophagales > LD1 > Bog-950. The sequence goes on along the minus strand of CAMBIM010000017.1, from coordinate 559 downwards.
CTTCACCGGCTACGTCATCGGGACAAAACCCAACGGGTATCTTGTATACTTCTTCGGGAACCAAAACGGTAACGTTTACTGTGGCTGACCAAAACTGTACACAAACTTCTACGCAAAACATCAGCATTAACGAAACACCGGTAGCTAACTTTACCTCTACTGCTCCGCAGTGCACGGGCTTACCGGTTAACTTTACTAATACCGGAACAACGGGTGGTGTAAGTTGGGGTTGGAATTTTGGCGGTGGTGCTTCTCCTGCTAACGATATTGTAGAAAACCCTTCAGGAGTTGTTTACTCCACCGCAGGTATTAAAACAATTACGTTTACCATTACTAATGTAGCTACGGCCTGTGCGGTTACAGCAACCAGCACCATCAATATTTACCAAACACCTACGGCTACGTTTGTATCCAACGCTCCGCAATGCGCGCTTTCGCCAATCAACTTCACAAATACAGGAAGTTCGGGAAACAACTGGTCGTATGATTGGGATTTTGGTCTGGATGGAACACCGGGAGTTTCTTCATCAGAAAATCCCAACGGAGTTTTGTATGCTTC